>JBHAEN010000247.1:0-8327 GCA_041855645.1 Bacteroides sp.
AATCTGGTGGAGAACTTCGGCCGGGTTCCTCTGATTCTCAACGAGCCCAAGGCTCCCATCTATACGTTTGCCCAAGAAAGCGAGGAAAATCTTTATAAGCAGATCGTTCAGGACCTGAACGAGGCGCTTGCCGCACTTCCTTCCACGGCTTCGGGCGAATCGTTCGGACGTGTGTCGAAAGGTTTTGTCTATCATTTGCTGGCCAAAGTTTACCTCACCCGATCGGGCAAGACTTTCGGCAGCGAGAGCAGCGATCTGACCGCAGCCATAGAAAACGCCGACAACGCATTGGCTCTCTATCCTTTACTCACGGGAACCGATGCGTGGAACATTCTGTTTCAGTCGGACGGTTCCTCGTTCAATCAACGGACTTCCGAAATCATCTTCTCCGTGCGTTATTCCACCAATCAGACTTACAACGGGTCTTGGGGAACGGAAGAAGCCACGTGGGGAAACGACTTGTACCAGTTCTTCAAACCGGAGTTGGAAAAACTGGTGGGCGGATCCGTGACGTACGGCCCGTACTGGCGTTGCGACTATCGCATCCAGCCCACGACTTTCTACATCACGCTCTTTGACGAAAACGACAAGCGGGGCAGCGAAGCCTTCCTGCAACGGCACGTCATTGCGGCCGAAGACGACCCGGATGTGGCCGAGGTGAAGCGGGGAACGGAATTGATCTACTTTCCCCGGCAGGCGATGACCGATGCGGAAATCACTGCCTACAAGGCCGCTAATCCTTCCGTGCAGTGGGTTGTCAATCCCGATGAGTACAACACTTACCTGTCCGGAACCAACTATAATGCTTTCCCGCCGGTCTGGAAGTTTTTCGATACCAATGTCAACGTCTACACCAATGCCGACCGTAATCCGAAAGGCACGCTCGACACCTATGTGTTCCGCTCGGCCGAAACCCTTCTGTTGAAGGCCGAAGCGCTTGTGCGTCAGGGCAACGGCGCCTCGGCCACGACACTGATCAATCAATTACGCACTCGTGCGGGAGCCGATCTGTTGACGGGAACGGCCACTTTGGACGATGTCCTCGACGAGTCGGCGCGCGAACTGTTCGGCGAAACCAACCGCTGGATGGATTTGAAACGTACGGGCAAGCTCTTTGAACGGGCGTGGAAATACAATGTCTGGGTCAAAAAGCAACATGCCTCGGCCTCGGCCATATCGAGCGATTACTTGCTTCGACCCATCCCGATTACGGAGATTGCAAATTCTCAGAAGACATTGGAACAGAATCCCGGATTCCCGGAATAATCGGGGAGTGAAACAAGGACGTCTTTTAAAACCTTTTCGAAGTTCAATTCCGAACCTCGAAAAGGTTATCGTCCGAACCTCGCACACTTCGGAAACCCATGTCGAGGTGTTCGGAAACAGTCGTCCTCAGGCTTATCGGGCAAAGACCGGAAAACGACGTGAAATCCATGCCGAAGTTCCGAAGCTGACGGACTTTTCGGCAAACAGGCTATACTTTTACGGAATGAATGGAACGACAATGAAAAGGCACGTTGCCTGTGCCTTACTCTTATCTCTTCTCGGCGGATGCCTCACTCGCGAAAGCGACGGGGAAGAACTGCTCGCTTACGTCGACACACGCGTAGGCACGGCGGCCAGTGTGACCAAAACCGCGGGGATGTTCGGCAAACGTACCGAAGAGTACGGGCAGACCATCCCGGCCGTGTTGGAGCCTAACGGGATGAACTTCTGGACGGCTCAAACGCAAGACACGGAACTGAAATGCAAGGCTCCCTATTACTATCGCGACTCTCTGTTGCAGGGGTTCCGCAATTCACATTGGATCGTGGGCGGATGCACGCAAGACTATGGCTCCATGACACTGATGCCTCTCCACGGCCGGCTGAAGTGTACGCCCGAGTCACGGGCTTCCCGTTTCACCCATAGGGATGAAACGGCCACTCCCGCTTACTATGCCGTCTCGCTCATCGACTATGGAATCCGTGCCGAGATGACGGGACGTTCCCGATCGGCCCTCTTCCGATTCACCTACGACGAGGCCGGAGAAGGCTATCTCGTGGTCAATCCGAACAGCGACGAAGGCGAAGGATATATTGAAATCGACACGCTGAAGCGAGAAATCAGGGGACACAACACCGTGCATCGCATCTATCAGGGCTGGGGAGAACCGGCCGGTTACAGCGGTCACTTTGTCGTGGGCTACCGTAAGCCGATCACCGGGTTCGGAACATTCCGGGGCGATAGCGTCTTTCACGGTCGTACGTCCATCGGGAAGGAGAAAAACATCGGCGCGTTCATCCGTTTTCGGGTGTCGAAAGGCGAACAGGTATTGGTCAAAGCGGCATCCTCATTCACCGGAGCCGAAGGAGCCGGTCGAAACCTGTCTGCCGAAATTCCCCATTGGGACTTTGAGCAGACCCGTCGGGAACTTACTGAAATCTGGGCGAAGCGGTTGTCTTCTCTCCGGGTGGAAACTCAAGACAGCGTTGCGAAAGAAAAATTCTACGGAGCCTTCTACCGGGCTTCCTTCCTGCCTCGCACATTCAATGATGCAGACGGCCGCTATCCTTCTTTCGCGCAGGGAAACCCGGTTCGCCGATTGCCCGAAGGAACCCGTTATTATGACGATTACAGCATGTGGGACACATATCGCGCCCTGCATCCCTTCATCAACCTGATGACACCGACCGTCGCAGGCGAGATGATGCAGTCGCTCGTCATGAAATACGAGCAAGGCGGATGGCTCCCCATCTTTCCTTGCTGGAACAGCTATACGTCGGCCATGATTGGCGACCACTGCCTGTCCGTCCTGGGCGATGCCTGTGTGAAAGGAATACGCAATTTCGACATCGGCAAGGCTTACGAGGCGATGCGAAAAAACGCTTTCCGCGAACCCGACTCGTTTGAAGAGTACGAAAACGGAAAAGGGCGTCGCGCCCTGAAGTCGTATCTGACCTACGGATACGTGCCTTTGGAAGACAGCGTGCCGGAAGCCTTCCACACGCGCGAACAAGTGTCGCGCACGCTGGAATACGCTTACGACGACTATGTTCTGGCTCAGGTTGCCCGGACATTGGGCAAGAAAGACGACTACGCCGAGCTGATGCGTCGTGCGGGGAACTACCGGAAAGTGATCGACCCGCTGACGGGATATGCACAGGGAAGACATGCCGACGGGCGTTTTCTGAAAGAAGACAATGCCTTTCGCTTTACGAGTTTCATCACGGAAGGAGCACCCTGCCATTACACATGGTACGTTCCGCACGACGTGTACGGACTGATGGAGTGCATGGGAGGGCGTGAGCGGTTTGCCGCCAAGCTCGATTCCATGTTTACCGAAAAACGATATTGGCACGGAAACGAGCCTTGCCATCAAGTGGCTTTCCTGTTCAACTATGCCGGCCGGCCCTGGAGGACGCAGCGCGAAGTGCGCCACATCATGGATACCGAGTACCTCAACTGTCCCGGCGGCCTTTCGGGCAACGACGATGCCGGCCAGATGTCCGCATGGTATTTGTTTGCGGCCATGGGCTTCTATCCCGTTTGTCCGGGAACGCCTTACTACATCCTGTCGGGACCTTCGTTCCCGAAGTTGGTCATTCGGCTCGAAAACGGCAAGACGTTTACATTGATCGCTCATCGGGTTTCTTCCCGCAACGTGTACATTCAATCGGTCAGGCTGAACGGCAAGCCGTATGATAAGAATTATATTCGTCATGAAGACATTCTGGCCGGCGGCCGAATGGAATTCGTGATGGGGGCGGAACCCAATCTGCAATGGGGAACCTCGGCCGAAAGTCTGCCTCCCGCATATTAAAGAAAGAAGAAAGATGAAAACAACATGGAAACTGTCTTTGCCGGTTCTGTCGCTGCTGTTCGCCCTGCCGGCAAGAGGGCAAATGTACGATGTGAAAAAGTACGGCGCGGTGAGCGATACGACGCGGTTGTCCACCGCCGCCATTCAACGGGCCATTGACGCCTGTAACGCGCAAGGCGGAGGAACGGTCTGGGTTCCTGCGGGCCATTATCTCTGTACGACTCTTTTCCTGAAAGACAACGTAACGCTTCATCTGGACGCCGGAGCCACGATCTATGCCAGTCGGCGTGTGGAAGACTACGGAAAGATGCGTTTCAGTGTCGGAGCAACCGACAACGATTACGTGGAAACGCTTCTCAAAGCCGTCGGCGTGAAGAACATAGCCGTGACGGGCAAAGGGACCTTGCATTGCCGGGCCGAGCGTGTCGGCTACCTGCGCGAACCTCAGGAGGGAGTGCCCGATTCGGTCACGGGCCGGGAAATAGCCAATGCCGTGAAGTACGGAGCCGACTATCGCAGCAAGTACAGAAAAGTGCCGCCTTTCACCGGAGCCATTCATTTTGAAGATTGCTCGGACGTACACATCAACGATATCCGCGTCATCGAATCTTCTTTCTGGTCGGTGCACTTGAGGGCGTGTCGTCGCGTGTGGATAGACGGCGTGTATATCTATTCCGACCCGAACAATGGCGTGAATGCCGACGGTCTGGACATCGACGGTTGCGACGGAGTTGCCATAAGCAACTGTGTCATTGAGACGGGCGACGACGCACTTTGTCTGAAAACCACATCGTTGGGAGGAAGTGCGACAGCCTGCCGCAACATTACGGTGACGAACTGCCGCCTGACTTCCTCTTCCGCCGCCTTGAAGCTCGGAACCGAATCGCACGGAAACTTTGAAGACATTGCCGTTTCGAACTGCGTAATCGATCGGGCCAACCGCGGGTTGAATATGATTATCCGCGACGGGGGAATCGTTCGCAACGTCACGATTTCGAACCTGATTATCCGTACCGTCCGCAAAGCCACCTTTTGGTGGGGAAACGGCGATCCGTTGTGGTTTACCGTTCAGAAGCGGGGAAATATTCCTTCGGCGGGAGGCATCGAGAATGTGCTGATTCAGAACATCATCGCCTACGGGCAGAGCGGCATTCGTCTGGAAGGGTTCGACAACCGGCTGAAGGGCATTCGCATGCAGAATGTACATCTTTACATGGAACCCGAAGAAGCCGTCGACAAAAGAGCCCGAAACGGATTTCTCATTCACGGAGTCGACGATTTGCAGATGGTGGACTGTTCCGTGCATTGGAACAAACAGGCCCCGCAGCAGGAGTGGGAGAGTGCTTTCTGTTTTGAGCACGTGACCGGTGCGGAACTGATACGCGTCAGAGGCGAACAGGCCCCCAACGGCCGTCATGAGGCCTTCCGTTACCGGAACGTGAGCCGCTTCACCGTGGATGGAGCGGCCCGAGAATAATCACCCGAGAAAACAAGTGAAAAGATGAAGACAATACACCTTTTGTACACAGTGCTTTATGCCTGTCTGGCTCTGTCGTGCACGACTTCCTCCCGGAAAAACCTGTACGACATCACCGATTACGGAGCCAAAGGTGACGGCAAAACCGACGATGCCGCCGCCATTCAGAAAGCCATCGACGCCTGTTCCCAAGCGGGGGGAGGCGTGGTTGTGGTTCCTTCGGGACGTACTTTCCTGTGCGGCCCGTTCAAACTGGCTTCCTTTGTCGACCTGAGGCTGGAGCCCAATTCCTGTCTTTTGGCCAATCCCGACGAAGCCGTCTACACGGAGAGTGCATTCCGCGAAAACCGGGGCGAAGGGATGATGTGGATCAGCGGTAAAGACCTCAGGCAAGTGTCTATTTCGGGCACGGGAGAAATCAACGGCAACGGGGTGTCTTTCATGGGGAAAGAACTGGACGACTCGTACGAACTGAAGCCGGTTACGGATTTCGACCCCCGTCCTCATGTGCTCACCCTGATCAATGTGGAGAAGCTGGTCGTTCGCGACGTCACCATCCGCAACGGAGCTTATTGGACGGTTCACCTGATTGGTTGCTACGATGCGCTGATCGACGGCATCAGCCTGTTGAATAACCTGAAAGTCCGAAACGGCGACGGCATCGACTTGGATCATTCGAAGAAAGTGCGCATAGCGAACTGCTTCATCGAGTCGGGCGACGACTGCATCTGCCTGAAAAACCGGCGGGAGTATGCCGAATACGGCGCGTGCGAGGACATCGTGGTCGAAAACTGTGTGATGACTTCGCGTTCGTGTGCCATTAAAATCGGGTCGGAAAATATGGACCGGATAGACAATGTGACGTTCAACAACTGCATCATCCGCAACAGCAACCGCGGCATCGGCATTCAGAACCGCGATGAGGGCACGGTGACCAATGTGATGTTCTCCAACATGCTGGTCGATTGCATGTTCTTCTCCGACGTGTGGTGGGGAAAGGCGGAACCGATCTACGTGACCTCCTATCCGCGTGCGCCGGGCAATCACAAGGATGCCGGATGGCGTTTCCCGAAAGGAGCGACGGAAGGACGTTCGGGCGAAGTCAGCAATATCTTCTTCAGCAACATCAAGTGTACCGGCGAGAACGGCATTTTTGTGGGCGGCGATACGCCGGAAAAGGTGAACCATGTCTATTTCGACCGGATAGACCTCACGTTTTGCAAGCGGACGGATTATGAAGGCGGCGTTTACGACAAACGTCCCTGCCGGGGAGAAGGATTCGTACACGATAAAACCTATGCTTTCTATCTCGACACGGCTTCGGACATCCGCATCAGCGACTGTCGTGTGCGTTGGAAAGAAGCGCGGCCCGGACTGAAGGGCGGCGACATCAAGCAGCGGGCGACGTTGCGCGTGGAAGTGAAAAATTAATCTTCGAATATGGCTGCAAGCAAACATATCCTGTGTCTATGTCTGTTGGGCATTTGGCCCTTTCTCACCGGGGCGAATGCGCAACAGACGGGAACGACGTGCGGCGACTCGCTTCGACGCGAACTTTTCAGGCATCCCGAGAAGATGGGAAGCATTTACTATGCCTATCCCGTTCCGGAAAATGCGGTGCGGACACCCGCTCCGAAGGGCTACGAGCCGTTCTACGTCAGCCACTACGGGCGTCACGGTTCCCGACGGCTGACTTCCGACGAACGCTACACCCGGGTCATCGACGTTTTCGAGCGGCATCGGCTCACCCCGAAGGGTGAAGAAGCGCTTCATCATCTTCGGACGGTCTGGGAAGAAGCGCGCGGCCGCGGAGGCGACCTGACCGCTTTGGGCGAACGCCAGCACCGAGGCATAGCCGAACGGCTCTACGCCGATTATCCGCAAATATTCAAGGGCGATGCCGTCGTTTCCGCCCGCTCCACCACGGCCACGCGGTGCATCCTCAGCATGGCGGCTTTTTGCGAACGGCTCAAGGAACTGAATCCGAAACTGCGCATGGTGCGCGAGGCCAATCGGCGTTATATGGACTATTTGGCCTATGACGGTCCGGAGACCGAAGCCTTTACGTCGGACACGGCTCATTGGCGTAAGGCATTCCGCGATTTCGAGAAGGAGCATATCGACCCGCAACGCCTGATGAAATCTTTCTTCGCACATCCCGACTCCATACCTTCCCCGGACGAATTGATGATGGGGCTTTATTGGATTGCCGCCGATATGCAAAACGTCGACCTCGGTCTTTTTCTCTACGATTGGTTTCTGCCCGAAGAATTGTTCGGTATCTGGCAGAGCGTCAATTACCGCATGTACGTGTGCAATGCCGCCGCTCCGGCCAACGGAGGCGTGATGCCGGCCGGAGCCTGCTCTCTGCTGAAGAACATGGTGGAGAGTGCCGACGCCGCCATTCGCGAGCGAACCCCCTGCGCCACCCTGCGTTTTGGTCACGACACGTACCTGATTCGCTTGTTGGCCCTGATGCAGGTCGAAGGCTGTGCCCGTAAGGAAACCGACCCTCGACGCTATTGGCTTGCATGGCAAGATTATCGGGTGGCACCGATGGCTGCCAACGTACAGTTGGTCTTCTTCAGGAATAAAGACGGAGACGTACTGGTCAAGGTACTGCATAATGAGCGCGAAGTCCGCCTTCCTTTGCACGACGATCGTGCCCCGTACTATTCGTGGGCAGCTGTTCGCCGGTATTTTCTGTCGTTGTGTTAGCGTTTTCGTTTCTCCGGCTTTCTCGTGCCGTCGTCGGAAGTGTTCGATGTTCGGACGGCGGTTTTGAGAAGCCTGCGGAGCGGTTCGCTCTGCCGGTCAGAAGAAATCTTTTGAGGAAAAATTAAGTCGCCTGTCCGGAAGATTCTTCACCTGTTCCATTCTGTCTTCGTTGTTCTCTTTTCTTTACATGGTTTTCCCCGATTTCCGAACACCGCGCATTTGACTTCTGAAATGCACGCATTTCGGACGTCAAGTGCACGCATTTCAGACGTCAGACACGTGCATTTCAGACGTCAAGTGCGTGCATTTCGGAAAAGCCCTCCCGGAGGG
>JBHAEN010000248.1:0-4927 GCA_041855645.1 Bacteroides sp.
CACCAGCAGGGAGGTAAATTCCGGATCTTTTTTGCCTTCCAACGTGAGGAAAAGGTTGTGAAGGTCTTTCACGATGTCGGGTCGGCAAGTGAACAAGCCGCAGTCGGCATATAGGGTAGCTGTTTTTTCATTGAAGTTTCCCGTACTGATGTAGGCATAGCTCGGCAACCGCGGTTTTCCTTCTCCTTTGGCTTTCCTCATCACCAGAGCTACTTTGGCATGGACTTTCAGCCCGGGAATACTGTAGATGATGCGAATACCGGCCGCCTTCATCATTTCTGCCGTATGAAGATTGTTTTCTTCGTCGAAGCGGGCTTTCAGTTCGACAAACACGGTGACGCGCTTTCCGTTCCGTGCGGCGGCGATGAGCGTGTTGATGACGGCTGAGTTCTCCGCCACACGGTATTGCGTGACCATAATTTCTTGAGTATCGGCATCGTGAACAGCTTCATGCAGGAAGTGGATGAAATGATCGAAAGAATGGTAAGGGTAGAACAGCAGAAGGTCTTTCCGTGCCACATAGCGGAATACGGAATGGTGTTTGCCCAACCGCGTGAGCTTCATCGGGAGCGGGCGTTCGCTGTGGCGGAGTGCGGGAGTCAGTTGCGGAAATTTGCTCAGGTCTTCCATATTGAGGTGCTTGTCGCCGGGAACGAGTTCGTCGGGTTGAATGTGGAAAGCCTCGGAGAGAAAAGCCAGAAAATCGGGCGGCATGGCGCGGTCGTAGACAAAGCGGCACACATCGCCTATCTTCCTTTTCTTTACTTTTTCTTTCACTTGCTTCACGATAGCATCGCTGCCGGCGGCCGTATCGTCGATGAAGATATCCGCATCGCGGGAAATTTTGATGCAGAAGCTCGAATCCACACGATATCCGGGGAATATCTGTTCGAGGTTCGCCTTAATGATGTCTTCGCAGAACATAATGTACCGGTTTTCTCCATACGCCGGAAGTTCCACAAAGCGCGGCACTTTGGAGTAGGGCTGTTTCATGACGAAGTAGGCCGGCGTTTGTTCTCCTTCTTTCGGAAATAGGCGGATGGCCAGATAGAGCCGGTTGTCTCGGAGAAAGGAAATGATTTTTCCCTTCTCCACAGGAACGGGTTGCAGGTAGGGGAAAATTTCTTCACGGAAAAATTCGCGAAGAAACGTTTGATGGAAAGGCTCCACTTCAGGGCTTTGATAAAAAACGATGCGATTGCGCCGTAAGGCAGGTAAGATGCCGTGTTCGTAGATGCGTACGCGGTCGTCAAGCTGGCGGTTCACTTCGTTGTTGATCTGTTCCACCAGCCGGAGTGCCGTTTGCACCGTTTCCTCATCACTTCGTGTGGCTCCCGAAGCCACAGCCTTATGATCGGCCACCCGCACCTTATAAAATTCTTCGAGATTGGACGAGTAGATCGCGATAAAATTGATTCGTTCGAACAGCGGCAATGATTCATCGGCGGCTTCCATGAGCACGCGATAGTTGAAAGACAGCCAACTGATGTCGCGTTTGAAATAGCGGTATGGCGCTTGCTTTTCCATAGTGTTCGTGTAATAGATTCCGCCAAATATAGTACCTTTGTCCATAATAACAAATAGTTTATGACAAGAATCGGCCTTTTATCCGACACACATGCCCATTGGGACGAAAAATACCTTACCTACTTCGAGTCTTGCGACGAAATTTGGCATGCCGGCGACATCGGTTCTTTGGAGGTGGCGCAACGTCTTGCCGCTTTCCGGACTTTCCGTGCCGTTTACGGAAACATCGACGGGCAAGAGATACACCGACTCTATCCGCTTGTCAATCGCTTCACGGTCGACGGCGCCGATGTGCTGATGAAACATATCGGAGGGTATCCCGGAAAGTACGATTCTTCCGTGGTCGGTACGTTGTTGACGCATCCTCCCCATCTTTTCATCAGCGGACATTCGCATATCCTGAAAGTAAAGTTCGACCGTACGCTGAATATGCTGCACATCAATCCGGGAGCAGCCGGCCTTTATGGTTTCCATCAAGTGCGTACGCTGGTCCGATTCTCTATTCACGAAGGAGCATTCAGCGATATGGAAGTCATCGAGCTGGCCGGATAGTTTTTTACACTCCGTTCGATGAAATCTTTATCGATGGTTTGGACATTTCGCTTTCCTTCGCTACTTTTGTATTTGATAAGCCCGTTGCCACGGCATTTCGGGCCGGAGGTCAATCTGTTTCACGCGATGAACTCGAAAATTTCGGACGCATGATGCTCATTCCGAAGCGGAACCGATGGGCTTTGAAAACCTTGTATTCTACTAACTAATATGCCATAGCCATGAAAGGAATCATTCTCGCGGGAGGTAGTGCCACCCGTCTTTACCCACTGTCAAAAGCCATCTCCAAGCAAATCATGCCTGTGTACGACAAGCCCATGATTTATTATCCTCTGTCTACATTGATGTTGGCCGGTATCCGCGAGATACTGATTATCTCCACGCCGCGCGATTTGCCGATGTTTCGCGAATTGTTGGGTACGGGGGAAGAGTTGGGTATGCGCTTTGCCTATTGCGTGCAGGAGCAACCCAACGGATTGGCGCAAGCCTTCGTGTTGGGGGCCGATTTCCTTGCAGGCGATTCGGGCTGTCTCATCCTCGGCGATAATCTTTTCTACGGGCAGGGATTTTCCGCCATGCTTCGTCGTGCGGCGGAAAGTGTCAGGAAAGGAGGGGCCTGCATCTTCGGCTATTACGTGAAAGATCCTCGTGCCTATGGCGTGGTGGCTTTCGACAGTGAAGGCAAAGTGCACTCGCTCGAAGAAAAACCGGCCGTACCCCAAAGCAATTATGCCGTGCCCGGACTCTATTTCTATGATGCCACCGTAACCGCTAAAGCAGCGGCACTCACTCCCTCGGCGCGTGGAGAATATGAAATTACCGACTTGAACCGACTCTATCTCGAAGAGGGGACATTGAACGTGGAACTTTTCGGAAGAGGATTCGCATGGCTCGATACGGGTAATTGCAACAGTCTGCTCGAAGCATCCAACTTTGTGGAAACCATCCAGAATCGACAAGGGTTTTATATCGGTTGCATCGAAGAGATCGCTTGGCGGCAAGGGTGGATCTCTGCCGAGCAAATGATTACACTTGGGCGTCGGCTCGAAAAGACCGAGTATGGTCAATATCTTATCGAATTGGTGAATCAATCTAAATAATAAACAGAATTAACATGAAGACTTATCTCGTTACCGGAGCGGCCGGTTTCATCGGTGCCAACTATATTAAATACATCTTGGCTTCACATCGGAACATCAAAGTGGTGGTACTCGATGCGTTAACCTATGCCGGCAACTTCGGAACCATTGCCGGGGACATTGACAATAGCCGTTGTTTCTTTGTCAAGGGCGACATCGGCAACCGTGAAACCGTGGAGTCGCTTTTTGACGAATACGACTTCGACTGCGTAGTGAACTTCGCTGCGGAGAGTCATGTAGACCGCAGCATCGAGAACCCCCAGATTTTTTTACTGACCAATGTGTTGGGTACGCAGAATCTGCTCGATTGCGCCCGTCGTTCATGGACTACGGGAGAAAAAGACGAGAAAGGATATCCGGTATGGAGAAAGGGAGTTCGTTATCATCAGGTATCCACCGATGAGGTGTACGGTTCATTGGGTGCGGAAGGTTACTTTACGGAAGAAACCCCGCTTTGCCCGCATAGTCCGTACAGTGCTTCCAAAACAGGTGCGGATTTGATTGTCATGGCTTATCACGATACTTACCGAATGCCGGTCAGCATCACTCGCTGTTCAAATAATTACGGCCCTTACCATTTCCCGGAAAAACTGATTCCGTTGATCATTAAAAATGTCCTCGAAGGAAAATCGTTGCCGGTTTATGGCGACGGAAGTAACGTCCGCGACTGGCTTTATGTCGAAGATCATTGTAAGGCCATAGACTTGGTGGTACGCAACGGCAGGGAAGGAGAAGTGTACAACGTAGGCGGTCATAACGAACGGACCAATCTGCAAATCGTGAAACTTACCATTGCCACGATTCGTCGTTTGTTGACCGAGCATCCCGAATATCAAAACGCTTTGAAGAAAAGAGTTACCAATGAGAAGGGAGAATTATCTCTCGAATGGATCAACGATTCCTTGATTACATTCGTAAAAGACAGGCTGGGACATGACCAACGTTATGCCATTGATCCGGCTAAAATTACAAGAGAGTTGGGATGGACACCCGAAACGGGATTCGATGAAGGAATTGTCAAAACCATAGAGTGGTATCTCACTCATCAGGATTGGGTAGAGGAAGTCACGAGCGGTGATTACCGCCACTATTATGAGCGCATGTACGGAGGATAAGGGTTATTCCTCCGTCTTGACTTCTTCAAAATCGACGTATTCGCCGTCACTTTCCGTGAATATCTTCTTTTGAGGCGTGTTGCCCGTATGGGTGAAAGTTTCTTTTTCGGTGCTGTTGTCGGTGCGCGAAGAGTTGCCGTATGCCTGGCCTCGTTGTCCAAATCCGAACAATGTCCTGAACACGCTCCCGATGAGCGATAGCCCCAATGTAATCAAGGCAAAGATGAATAAGAATATGGCGATGATAAAATATAACATGATTGAGTTCGTTTAATCTTGTATTATAAAAATGAAATGACGGAAAACTCCGCTTGTTACATACCGTGTAACAAGTAGTGTGCCAAAGATGAAAGTCAGGAGTGGTTTTCTGTGTTTTTTCGGGTGATGAGCGACAACACCACATACCAGACAATGACTGCGGCAAATCCGCTGATCCCGAGGAATGCCAATAAAGGCAGGCAACCCAGCAGGAAAATACCGCTTACTTTATTCTTCCGCCACGAAATGCTTTTGAACTTGAGTGAGAACATCGGAATTTCCGAAACGAGTATCCATGCGGACAGACCGATGAGAATCAACATGCAGCAAGGATGG
>JBHAEN010000249.1:0-19436 GCA_041855645.1 Bacteroides sp.
ATATTATTATATAGGGCTGCATTGTATATGGATGGATGCGGCGTGAACGGCGTTTCTTTTTTCGCCGCATTTCGCTCCTCTTTCGCTCGAAGCGGATAGCCGGATTTTTTTCAAAAGTTAAATCGTTGGTCTGCACCCAAACGAAAAATTGCCTGCACCCGAACGAAAAAGTGGGTGCAGGCCAACGAAAAGGAACGTGCAGACCGACGAACGGTTTTGTGCAGCCGACGGAGGAAAGCGATACGGGCGGAGAGACAGTGTTGTGCGGTTGCGTGGCGAAGGCGGAGTTACGGAAATTATTTTGTAGTTTTGCTTCCCGATTGACATTCAACAAGGGGTATGCTGCAAAAAACAAGAGGCATCGTTCTTCGCACGCTGAAGTATAACGACCGTTCCATCATTGCCGACGTATATACGGAACTTTCCGGAAGGGCTTCTTTTCTGGTTCCTGTTTCGCGTTCGCGCAAATCCGCGGTGCGTTCGTCGCTGTTTCAGCCGTTGGCTTTCATAGAGTTCGAGGCCGATTATCGCCCTTCTTCCACGCTCTATCGCATGAAGGAGGCGAGGCTTTTCAGCCCTTTCACCTCTATTCCTTACGATCCGTATAAGTCGGCCATCGCGCTTTTTCTGGCCGAATTTCTCTGTCGCGCCGTGCGCGAAGAGGCCGAAAACCATCCGTTGTTTGCCTATCTGATGCACTCCGTGCAGTGGCTCGACGCTTGCGAAAGGGGGTTTGCCAACTTCCATCTGGTGTTTCTCATGCGTCTGACGCGCTTTCTCGGGCTTTATCCCAATCTGGAGGAGTATCGTTCGGGCGATTATTTCGACCTGCTCAATGCCTGTTTCACTTCTTTGCGTCCGCAACTGCACACTTCGTTCATTCGCCCCGCCGAGGCAGCCCGCTTGCGGCAGATCATGCGCATGAACTACGAAACCATGCACCTGTTTCCGATGAACCGCGACGAACGTAACCGCTGTCTGGCCGTCATTCACGATTATTACCGCCTGCATCTGCCTTCTTTCCCCGAATTGAAGTCGATCGACGTGCTGCGCGAACTGTTCGATTAAATGTACCCTTCGGTTTGTGCCGGACGGTGCTCCGCAATGAAAAGCGGTTGCCGAACGCTTTGTTTTAGGTGAACAATCGTTATCTTTGCTGCTCCATGGAAAAATTTGTCGACGTCATATTGCCCCTCCCGTTGCCGCAAACGTTCACTTACCTCCTTCCCGCCGAAAACTCGGCGGAGGTGTGCGAGGGGTGTCGCGTCGTCGTGCCTTTCGGGGCGAAGAAGTTCTATACGGCCATTGTCAGGAGGGTTCATGCGGAAAGACCCCGAGGTTACGAACTGAAGGAGGTGGCGGCCGTGCTCGACTGTTCGCCGCTGCTGCTTCCCATGCAGTTTCGTTTCTGGGATTGGATTGCCGACTATTACCTCTGTATGCCGGGCGATGTGTACAAGGCGGCCACGCCTTCGGGACTGAAGCTCGAAAGTGAAACCGTCGTTGCGTATAACCCCGACTTCGAGGCCGCGGCACCGCTTCCGGCCAAGGAACAGCAGGTGGTCGACGTGTTGGCTGCCGAAGGGGAGCAGGCGGTGACAAAACTCGAAAAACGCACAGGCATCAAGAATCTTCTCACGGTGGTGAAGTCGTTGCTCGACAAAGAAGCGGTTTTTGTCAAGGAGGAAATGCGCCGCACCTACAAACCCAAAACCGAAGCCCGTGTGCGATTGACGGGAAATCCCGACGAAAGGCAACTTCACGTATTGATCGACAGCCTTTTCCGATCGCCCAAACAGCAGGATTTGCTGATGAAATACATCGAGTGTGCGGGCTGGCCGGGTTCCGGTGCGCCGAAAGAAGTCGGCAAGGGCGAACTCTTGGAACGCTCCGGAGTTTCTTCATCCGTGCTGAAAGCGTTGGTGGACAAGAATATCGTTGAAATATATCATCATGAAGTGGGCCGGCTGGCCACTGCCGACGCGTCGGCGGCAATCAACCTGCCGAAGGAGCTGAATGCCTTCCAACAACGGGCATACGATGCCATTGTCGACAGTTTTGTGTCGAAAAACGTCTGTCTGCTGCATGGCGTCACGGGTAGCGGGAAGACGGAAATCTACATCCGTCTCATGGCGGAAACCGTCAGGCAGGGAAAACAGGTGCTCTACCTCTTGCCCGAAATCGCTCTGACGACGCAAATCACCGAACGTTTGCAGCGTGTGTTCGGTGCCCGACTGGGCATCTACCATTCCAAGTTTCCCGATGCCGAGCGGGTGGAAATCTGGCAAAAACAGTTGAGCGAATGCGATTATGACATCATTTTGGGCGTACGCTCTTCCGTATTCCTGCCGTTTCGGCGGTTGGGGCTGGTCATCGTGGACGAAGAGCACGAAACCACTTATAAGCAACAAGATCCGGCTCCGCGCTATCATGCCCGCAACGCGGCCATCGTGCTGGCTTCGTTCTGTGGGGCCAAGACGCTGCTGGGAACGGCCACTCCGGCCATTGAAACATGGCATAATGCCACAAGCGGGAAGTATGGACTTGTGGAACTGAAAGAACGCTATGGAGAAATCCGCTTGCCCGAAATCATTCCGGTCGATATCAAAGAACTGCATCGGAAAAAACGGATGAAGGGCGCGTTCTCACCTCTGCTGGTTCAGTACGTCAGAGAGGCGTTGGAGCAAAAAGAACAGGTCATTCTTTTTCAGAATCGGCGCGGCTTCGCCCCGATGGTGGAATGCCGCACTTGCGGATGGGTTCCGCGTTGCAAGAACTGCGACGTCAGCCTTACCTATCATAAAGGCATCGGTCAGCTGACTTGCCACTATTGCGGGTACACCTATCAGCTTCCCCGCCGCTGTCCGGCTTGCGAAGGAGAAAGTCTGGCGAGTCGGGGTTTCGGTACGGAGAAAATCGAAGATGAAATCAAGGAACTGTTTCCGTCGGCTTCCGTGGCCCGGATGGATTTGGATACGACACGCACCCGGACGGCTTACGAACGCATCATCGCCGACTTCGAACAGGGTAAAACGGATATACTCATCGGTACGCAAATGGTGTCGAAAGGCCTGGACTTCGATCATGTCAGCGTAGTGGGCATACTGAATGCCGACACCATGCTCAATTATCCCGACTTCCGCGCTTACGAACGTGCCTTCCAACTGATGGCCCAGGTGGCCGGACGGGCCGGAAGAAAAAACAAGCAGGGACGTGTGGTGTTGCAAACCAAAAGCATGGAACACCCCATCATCGGACAGGTGATGACCAACGATTACGAAGCGATGGTGGGCGGACAGCTTGCCGAACGGGAACTTTTCCACTATCCGCCCTACTATCGGTTTATCTACGTTTACCTCAAGCATGCGCACGAAGACCGCCTCGAGCGCATGGCAACCCTCATGGCCGACAAGCTCAGAGCGGTGTTCGGCCGTCGCGTGCTGGGGCCGGACAAGCCTCCCGTAGCCCGTGTGCAAACGCTCTTTATCAAGAAAATCGTGCTCAAGATCGAACCGCAGGCCTCTGCCCGTCAGGTACGGGAGCATTTGATGCGCGTCCGCGGAGAGATGTTGGCCGACGAGCAGGCTAAATCGCTCATTGTGTACTACGATGTCGATCCGATGTAATGAATGTACCTTAAAATAATCAAAGAAAAAAAGTTATGAAGAAAAAACAGATTTGTGCGGCATTGACCTGTTGGCTTGCCGTAAGTTCGTTGACGGCTCAAGAAGGAATCACGCAGAGCGGTCGCCACACCGGGCAGCCTCGCTTCCCGTTGACCACTTACCGGGAACTGGACAGAAAATCGGAAACCGGTGATTGGTGGGCGAAATACGACGCTCCGCAGACCACGTGGGGCAGCACGGATGTGCGTTACGACGCGGATAAAGAACCCCGTACGCCCATTCGGAAAAGCCTTTCGCTAAAAGGATGGCGCGGTGAGCGCGTGTATGCGCAAGCCTTGGTATGGAGTGGAAAACAACAGGAGTTGCAAGCCCTGAACTTCTCTTTCACCGATTTCGTCGGTAATCGGGGGGCTAAAATCGCTCCCGAAGCCTTTACCGCCCATTTTGTACGTGAGGTGATGACCGACGAGCTGAATAAAAACGGTCGCGGGGGCTGCGGAGACCGTCATCCCGCGAAATTCGATTCGTTGATGGTGGCCGATCCCATCGACGTGTTGCTTACCTCGCGCCGGATAGCGCAAGGCCGTGTGCAGCCCGTGTGGGTGCAATGCTACATTCCCCGTGAAGTGCCTGCGGGGGTTTACAGAGGCGAACTCCTTGTCAAGGACGGCGAAGAAGTCATCGGCAGATTGGCGCTTGCCGTCGACGTGGTGGGACGCACCTTGCCGGAGCCTTCTCAGTGGGCTTTTCACCTCGATTTGTGGCAGAATCCTTTTGCCGTGGCGCGTTATTATCAGCTTCCCTTATGGAGCAACGAGCATTTTGAAGCCATGCGTCCTCTCATGAAACGGCTGGCCGATGCCGGACAGAAAGTAATCACCGCCTCCATCATGCATAAGCCTTGGAACGGCCAGACGGAAGACGCTTTCGAGTCGATGGTGACTTGGATGAAACGGCTGGACGGAACGTGGTCGTTCGACTATGCCGTGTTCGACCGTTGGGTGGAATTTATGATGAGCGTCGGTATCGATCGCCAAATCAGTTGTTATTCCATGGTTCCGTGGGAATTGTCGTTCCAATATTTCGATCAGGCCACAAATTCCATGCGGTTTATCCGGACCGAACCGGGCGAACCCGAATATGAAGACATGTGGGGAGCGATGCTCACTTCTTTTGCCAAACACCTGAAAGAAAAAGGATGGTTCGATCGCTGCGTCATCGCCATGGATGAACGTTCGATGGACGTGATGCAAAAAGCCTTGAAGGTGATACGGAAAGCCGATCCCGACTTTAAGGTGTCGTTGGCCGGCAACTATCACGCTGAAATCGAACAGGAGTTGTACGACTACTGCATCGCCATTGCGCAGAATTTCCCCGAGGAAGTGCGTGTCCGTCGGGCGGCGGAACACAAGCCTACTACAATCTATACTTGCTGCGCCGAAGCCCATCCGAACACTTTCACGTTCTCGGCTCCTGCCGAAGCGGCATGGATCGGTTTTTATTCCGCCAAGATGAAACTCGATGGTTACTTGCGTTGGGCATACAACAGTTGGACGCTGGAACCTCTGCTCGATTCCCGTTTTCGCACATGGGCGGGAGGCGATACCTATCTGGTTTATCCCGGCAACCGCAGCAGCGTCCGTTTTGAAAGACTTATCGAGGGCATTCAGGCACATGAGAAAATCAGCATCCTGCGGAAAGAGTTTGCAAAGAAAGGAAATCGTTCGGGCCTGAAAAAAATAGAACAACTGTTGAAACCGTTCGAACTGCACAATATGCCCCAGATACCGGCTGCTGCCACCGTGAATAAAGCGAACGCGCTTTTGAACAGCCTCTGATGAAACTGTGGCATACGCACATCGAATCCGGAAAACCGAAACAAAAAGAACAAGATGAAAATATTATTTGTTTGTCTGGGCAATATCTGCCGAAGCCCGGCCGCCGAAGGGGTGATGCTGCATCTTCTTCGGGCGGCGGGACGGACTCATGAATTTGAAATAGATTCGGCGGGTATTTTGTCCTATCATCAGGGCGAACTCCCCGACAGCCGGATGCGTGCCCATGCGGCGAGACGCGGCTATGTGTTGACACACAGGTCGCGTCCCGTACGTGCGGAAGATTTCCATCGCTTCGATCTCATTATCGGCATGGACGATCGCAATATCGAGGATTTGAAAGAACGCGCGCCTTCCGTCGAAGAATGGAAAAAGATACGTCGGATGGCCGACTACTGCACGCGTATGTCCACCGATCACGTTCCCGATCCTTATTATGGCGGAGCCGAAGGATTCGAATACGTGCTTGACATCTTGGAAGATGCCTGCGAAGGCTTGCTTACTTCTGTAACTCGGGGTAGCTGATGCGGGTGTGGTAAATGATGCGCAGCTTTTCCTTGAACACGGCTTTGACGGTGGCGATGTCTTTGTAGGTAATGGGGCAATCTTTGAAATAGCCCTCTTCCATCTGCGAATCGATGATTCTCTCGACCAGTTGGCTGATGCTTTCTTCCGTATATTCGGGTAAACTTCGCGATGCGGCTTCCACGCCGTCGGCCATCATGAGGATAGCCGTTTCTTTGGTGAACGGATTGGGCCCCGGATAGGTGAAAAGGCTTTCGTCCATTGTCTCGTCAGGATGTTCGTTCTTCCAAGAGATGTAGAAGTATTTCGTCTTTCCCTTGCCGTGATGGGTGGAGATAAAGTCCTTGATCACTTGAGGCAGATTATACCGGTCTGCCAGTTTTAATCCGTCGGGGATATGGTTGATCACGATTTGTGCGCTTTGTTCGTAAGGCAGACCCTTATGCGGATTGATGCCGCCCGATTGGTTCTCGGTGAAGAAAGCCGGATTTTCCATTTTCCCGATGTCATGATACAGGGCTCCTGTACGTACCAGTTGACTTTTGGCGCCGATGCGGTTGGCTGCTTCCGCCGCGAGATTGGCCACTTGCATCGAATGCTGAAAAGTGCCGGGCACGGTTTCAGACATCTGCCGCAACAAATCGTTGTTGATGTTCGACAACTCTACAAGAGTCACGTTCGAAGTGAAACCGAATGTTTTTTCCAGCAGGAACAGCAAGGGGTAGGCAAAGAGCAGAAGGAATCCGTTGGCCATAAAATAGACATACATTCTCCGATTCAGTTGCGACAGGGTGTCGGACGAGCCGCTTTCGGTCATCAGTTCGTAAGAGAGGAAGACGAGCGATGAGGCCAGAATGACTAAAAAGGCGGTACGGAATAGTTGCGACCGTTGCGAAAGCTCGCGTAGACTGAAAATGGCCACCAGCCCGGCCACCAGCTGCACGAGGATGAACTCATGAGGGAAACGGAGCGAGACAGAGCATATCAGTATGGTGACCGCATGAGCGAGGAAAGCCGTTCGCGAGTCGAGAAAGACCCGGATGATAATCGGCAGCATGGCATAGGGAATGATGTAGACACTGAAGAAGCGATGTGTGGACATGAATGCCGTTCCCACGCAATATAGCACCATGAGCATAAAGAGGATGCCCAGACTTTTTTTGCTTTCGTAATAATCTCTTCGGAAAAGTTCGAGGTAGAGCATGAAGAGAGAAATCAGTATTCCCACAAATAAAATCTGACCGGCCAGAATGAATTGCTTTTTTCCGAACGACTCGTTGCGTTTGGCCGATTCTTTGCGAAGCGATTCCAATATGTTATAGGTTTCGGGCGAGATGATTTCGCCCCGGTCTACAATCTTTTGTCCGCTGACCACCAGCCCGTTTGCCCATGAATAGTTGTTCAGCAATTCTGCTTTGGAAGTTTCGGTCCGCTCTTTGTCGAAAGTCAGATTGGGAGTGATGTAATCGTTCAAAGCACATTGACGGAGCATGTCGCCGTCCAGATGAAGCGAGTCGGGCGTATTCAGTATGTATTCATAGGCTTTTTGCATGGTGAAGAGCCTCTCGGTGGGGTGTGCGTTGGCAAGGTTTTCACTGATTACCATGATCGAAGCCGTGTTTTCGTCCTTTAGTTGCTGCCAGTCGGCTGTCGATACCACTCCCTCGGCATAAATATGTTTCAGCGCACGTTCGATGTAAAGATAGCCTTCCTGTGACAAACGTTTGGAATTCAGCCGAACGTTCTTTTTAAGCTTGGTCAATGCTTCTTGTTCCACTTTCCCATTCCATTGATAGTAGGGCTGAAAAGTGGCGATGAGGCTGTCCTGTTCTTTTTGTATCAGCGTATCTTCCTTGTAGATGGGAAAGTCGAATGTGGCGATGAGTTGACCGTACTTCCACGGTTTGTTGACGCTGAACTGGTAATTGAATTTTTCATCGCGAGGCAGAAAATAGACGATGACCGCCACGGCACTTATGAATAATAACGACCGATAGAGCAGGTCTTTGGCCGAAAGATGATTTCTTTTCTTGTGTGTGTGCATCTTGTTTTGATTTTTGCCGAAAAGTACAAAAAAAAAAGTTAGTATGGAAAAAAAGGCTTAATTTTGCCCCGATTGAGAAGCCGTTACTGTACTTGACAAGGGACGAATCGTGTTGCGGCTTTGTGCTGTTTTTATTTATAAAATTCTGATCATGACAGATAGAAAAGTTAGAGTTCGTTTTGCCCCCAGTCCCACGGGAGCGTTGCATATCGGCGGCGTTCGCACAGCCTTGTATAATTACTTGTTTGCTCGTCAGCATGGAGGAGAGTTGATTTTTCGCATAGAAGACACCGACTCCAATCGGTTCGTGCCCGGTGCCGAAGAATACATTTTGGATTCGTTCAAATGGCTCGGTATTCCTTTCGACGAAGGCGTGAGTTTTGGTGGCGACAAAGGGCCTTACCGCCAGTCCGAACGTCGGGAAATCTATAAAGAATATGTGAAGGTTCTGCTTGAAAACGGTAAGGCATACTATGCTTTCGACACCCCCGAAGAACTTGAAGCGAAGCGGACCGAAATCGCCAACTTTCAATACGACGCCTCTACACGCGGTATGATGCGCAACTCGTTAACGCTTTCGGAAGCGGAAACGCAGGCCCTCATCGCGGAAGGACGGCAATACGTGGTGCGTTTCAAGATAGAACCCAATGAAGACGTATGTGTGAACGACCTGATTCGCGGCGAAGTGGTCATCAACTCTTCCATCCTCGATGACAAGGTTTTGTATAAGTCGGCCGACGAATTACCCACCTATCATTTGGCCAACATTGTGGACGACCATCTGATGGAAGTTACTCACGTCATTCGTGGCGAAGAGTGGTTGCCTTCCGCTCCTTTGCATGTTCTCCTTTATCGTGCCTTCGGTTGGGAAGACACCATGCCCCGTTTTGCCCATTTGCCGCTATTGCTCAAGCCCGAAGGAAACGGGAAATTGAGTAAGCGCGATGGAGATCGTCTGGGTTTCCCGGTATTTCCTTTGGAATGGCGCGACCCCAAAACGGGAGAGGTTTCTTCGGGATATCGCGAATCGGGCTATCTGCCCGAAGCCGTGCTCAACTTCCTCGCACTGCTCGGTTGGAACCCCGGAAACGATCAGGAATTGATGTCGATGGAAGACATGATTCGCTTGTTCGACCTGAATCGTTGCAGCAAATCGGGAGCAAAATTCGACTACAAGAAAGGAATGTGGTTCAACCATCAATACATCCAGCAAAAACCGGACTCGGAAATTGCCGCTTTATTCGTCCCTGTATTGAAAGAACATGGTGTAGAGGCTCCGATAGAGAAGGTGACAACGATTGTCGGGATGATGAAAGGAAGGGTCAACTTCGTGAAAGAACTGTGGGAGGCTTGCAGTTTCTTCTTTGTGGCTCCTGAGGAGTATGACGAAAAGACGGTAAAGAAACGCTGGAAAGAAGATTCCGCAGAACAGATGTCCGAACTGGCCGGAGTGCTCGAAGGGCTTGAAGACTTCAGCAGCGGACACCAAGAGGCTGTTGTCATGAAATGGATCGAAGACAAGGGTTATCATACAGGAAATATCATGAATGCCTTCCGTCTGGCTGTGGTCGGTGAAGGTAAAGGGCCGCACATGTTCGACATTTCTTGGTTGCTTGGCAAGGAGGAGACCATAATGCGCTTAAAGCGTGCCGTGGACGTACTGAAATAAAAAGGAGGCGCATGTTGTACAATCTGGTCATTTTTCTCTACGATCTTGCCGTACACTTGGCGGCTCCTTTCAGCCGAAAGCCCCGTAAGATGATGAAAGGGCACTGGGTGGTCTATGAATTGCTTCGTCAGCAGATAGACAAGGACGCCCGTTACATCTGGTTTCATGCGGCCTCATTGGGGGAGTTTGAACAAGGGCGTCCGTTGATCGAACGGATTCGTGCGAAATATCCGGCCTTCAAAATCCTGTTGACCTTCTTTTCTCCTTCGGGCTACGAAGTGCGCAAAAACTATCGCGGAGCCGATATCGTTTGTTACTTACCCTTCGACAAGCCGCGCAATGTCCGCAAATTTCTTAACATAACCCATCCCGAAGTCGCATTCTTCATCAAGTACGAGTTCTGGAAAAACTATTTGGACGAACTGCATCGTCGCGGCATTCCGGCGTACAGCGTATCTTCCATTTTCCGACGCGACCAGATCTTCTTTAAATGGTATGGCGGAACTTACCGTCATGTCTTGAAAAATTTCGAGCATTTGTTTGTTCAGAACGAGGCGTCGAAACGGTATTTGGCGAAAATCGGCATCGACAAAGTCACGGTGGTGGGCGATACCCGTTTCGACCGTGTGCTTCAAATTCGGGAAGAGGCCAAGGAATTACCCTTGGTCGAGGCTTTTAAGGGAAACAACTCTTTTACCCTTGTTGCCGGAAGTTCATGGTCTCCGGATGAAGACTTGTTTATCGAATACTTCAACACCCATCCCGAAATGAAGCTCATTATTGCTCCGCACGTCATTGATGAAGCTCATTTGGTGGAGATTGTAAGCAAATTGAAGCGTCCCTACATGCGTTACTCCCGCGCTGATGAACAAAATGTTCTGCGCGCCGACTGTCTGATCATGGATTGCTTCGGTCTGCTTTCGTCCGTTTATCGGTATGGAGAGGCGGCCTATGTCGGCGGAGGTTTCGGAGCAGGCATTCACAACACGCTCGAAGCAGCCGTTTATGGGATACCCGTTCTCTTCGGCCCGAGGCATGAGAAGTTTATGGAAGCCCAACAATTATTGGAGAAGAAAGGCGCTTATGTCATAAAGGACTACGCCGATCTGAGTACGCTTCTCGATCGTTTCCGCTCCGATTCGGACTTCCTGCGTGCCACCGGATGTGAAGCAGGAAATTACGTGAAAAACGCTTCGGGGGCAACCGATAAAATCATGGATGCGCTCAATTTCGACGAGGTGCGATAGCCTCGGAAACTCTTCTTCTCATTTATTCTCTCCCTGAAAAGAACGTTGGATGCGGAAACACCCTTTTCGGTATGGCGATGGTCGTATCGGCCGGAAGGGCAGTTGTGTCGGGTCTTTCTTCCGCATCGTCGGCTTCGCTTATCTCGTCCGAAAGTTGGATGTGATGGAAGCCGATTCCTCTGCTTCGGCTTTGGGTGTAATGACAGTAGACGCCGCAATGGGATGACTCCGGGATGTGGGCGTCTTGCTGTCGGGCTTCCCGGGTGTAGTCGGTTTCATTATTCCGTTTGGTCCATAATGTCCAAAATCCGTCGGCCGTACATTCCACACGGATTCGGATTTCGGGCGAAGAGTCGCCTTTCATCAGTTCGCGTCCCTTGATTACAGGCGTAAATGTTGTCTTTTCTTGCCGATAAAGGGAGATGCCGTCCGTCGTTCCACCTATTTGCAAGAAGTAGCCGTTCAATTCGCCGTCTAAGATTGGGGAAGAGGAAGCCAGATAGAAACGGGCATGATTGTTGGCCGAAGGGTTGAAAGACAGGTTTACGCCAAATTCCCAACGGGCATTTCTCAGCCGGGAGGAGGGGAAAGAAAGATAGGCCGTTCCTCCTGTTCCTTGAGTGTCGTTGAGGCGGATGCCTTTTTGCGCGGTGATGGAAAACTTATGGGTTTGTCCTGTCCAATGCAGCAGATGGGTCGGGTCGGCGTTTTCTGCAAATTCGTCTTCATGCGTGGGGGAGGAACAGGCGGATAAGAAAGCGGACAGGAATAAGATAATCTTCAGCGTATGTGTCATGGTACCGATAAGGGGAACAAGGCTTTGTGAGAAAGAAAAAGGCGCGAATTGTGCGGCTTGCCCGATGGAGTCGTGATGCAAGTTCGTACAATCCGCGCCGAAAACGTTAAATCATTCCTGAGCAGATTTTAGCGGCGCTCCGTCCGAATGAGGTATTCGGCTATTTGTACGGCATTCAGTGCGGCGCCTTTCTTGATCTGATCGCTGACCGTCCAGAAGGTCAGTCCCTTCTCGTTGGTGAGGTCTTTGCGAATGCGGCCCACGTAGACGGGATCTTTGCCGGAGAGGAATAACGGCATGGGGTAATCTTTCTGCTCCGGATTGTCTTGCAGCACCACGCCGTTGCCTTTGGCAAAGGCTTCGCGGGCTTCTTCCACGCTGATGGGGCGTTCCGTTTCCACCCAGATGCTTTCCGAATGGGCGCGGAGGGCAGGCACACGCACGCAGGTTGCGCTGACTTGTATGTCGGAGTGCATGATTTTTCGCGTTTCGTTATACATCTTCATTTCTTCTTTCGTGTAGCCGTTTTCCGTGAAGACGTCGATTTGGGGAATGAGGTTGAATGCCAGCTGATAGGCAAACTTCTCTACCGTGACGGGTTCGCCGGCCAAGACCTGGCGATACTGTTCGTACAGTTCGTCCATGGCGGCGGCTCCCGCTCCGCTCGCGGCCTGATAGGTCGATACGCGGACGGTTTTGATGTGAGAAAGCTGTTCGATGACTTGCAAAGCCACGACCAACTGAATTGTCGTGCAGTTGGGATTGGCGATGATGCCGCGCGGACGTTGCAGCGCATCGGCGGCGTTCACTTCGGGCACTACGAGGGGGACGTCGTTGTCCATGCGGAAAGCGCTGGAATTGTCTATCATCACGGCCCCGTACTTGGTGATGGTTTCGGCAAATTCTTTCGAGGTTCCCGCGCCGGCCGAAGTGAAGGCGATGTCCACTCCCTTGAAGTCGTCGTTGTGTTGCAGGAGTTTCACCTCGATGGATTTGCCGCGGAAGGTATAAGTTGTCCCCGCACTTCGCGACGAACCGAACAACACCAACTCGTCCATCGGGAAGTTTCTCTCATCGAGCACACGCAGGAACTCCTGTCCCACGGCTCCGCTCACACCAACAATAGCTACTTTCATTTTCTTCTTGTTTTAGTTATAAATAAATGTGTGGTTGCACCCTCTTCTTTTCTTCAAAAGACTGAAAGGTAAAGAATTGGCTGCAAAAATACGATAATTCGGCAGATATATGCGTATTCTCTGCGTTCTTTGTTGAATAAATTTCATTGCTGTCTGCCAAAAGCGTGAAGCCTTCGGTTCCCCCTCATTCCCCATACCGGCAATGAGCCTGTCACTGCCCTTGAGGAAAAACAAGCCCCGGTTCGAGCGTTTTTCCACCTGTCCCGTTTCGCACTCCGACATTCTTCTTTTTTTACACGATTCGACCCGGTTTCCGAAATGCGTGCAATTCACGCGTCAAACACGTGCACTTGACGTCTGAAACACGTGCATTTCAGACGTCAAGTGCACGCATTTCAGACGTCAGATGCACGCATTTCGGAAAAGCCCTTCCAGAGGGACTTTGGAGAGGGTCGAAATCCCGGCCGGTTCCGAAACCGACCTCGCGAAAAGAATTGAAAGAGTTTTACAAAATGCCGATGCGTGAGGGCGCATGCGCATGGGCCGGCCGTGGGTTGTAGAAAGTGCGATAAAATGCATCATCGGCCGTTCGCCGGAAAAAGGAGGCTTCTCCTTTCAAAAAGAATGCCGGACAACAATCATTTTTTGTCGGGCAATAACCACGAGCAGTTGATGCGGAACGGCATGACACAGGGCGTTTCGATGCCTTGTAACCGGTTCATAGCCACCCGAATAACGCGAATGGGGAATCTCGGCCTTCGATTGGCGTCAATAATACTTTTCGATGCCGCCGAAACCGATTATTTTTTTATTCTCCCGGGTTTTATCGTAAAAGTTTTTCAGTCGTTTTTCAAATTCCTCGGGACGTTTTCTTGCGGCTTCTATATAAGCAACCCGAATTCGTTGGTAGGAACCGGAAAAGTTCCGAAAGTTTCGCCAGACGTTTTTGTCTGCTTTGAGTTTATCCATGATGTCTTCGGCAAACACGAAAGGTTCGGACAACACTCGCTTGATTTCGTCTGTAAACTTGGGGTGTATCCTTCCATTCTCCAAGAGCCATTTCAGCCTTTCTTTATTGGGTTGCGAATACGGCCTTTTAGGCCTGCGCGGCGTAAAACGCTGGATTCTTTTTTCGTTGTCCAACGACTTGACCGTGCTGTCGATCCAACAAAAGCAAAGCGCTTCTTCCACGGCGTCGTTGTAAGAGACGGATTTTTTGCCGGACGCTTTGTTCGGATACACGAACCACACTTCGTCGGTCGTTTCAAAGTTGTCGGCCAACCATTGACGCCATTGCTCTCGTGTTTCAAAAGATTTTGCGGATTCTTTGGCCGGCATTGTCATGGAAAATTGGGGTTCGGGCGATGGTCGTTGGTCTACTCCTCTTCCTTGGTCAGCAGGCTCTCCAGTTCTTCGGCGTTCAGCCGAAGGTGGAACTGCCCCATGTGGGCTACGGAGATGGCTCCCGTTTCTTCGGATACGATGATGACATGAGCGTCCGATTCCTGCGAGATTCCCATGGCTGCACGGTGACGCAGACCGAGTTCTTTGGGGATGTTAAGGTCGTGAGAAACGGGGAGTATGCAGCCGGCAGCCTTGATGCGGCCCTGACTCACGATCATCGCCCCGTCGTGAAGCGGACTGTTTTTGAAGAAGATGTTCTCGATCAGACGCGAATTGAGCCGGGCGTCGATTTCTTCGCCCGTGTGGACGACTTTGTCCAGCGGCGTGAAGTGCTCGATGACGATCAGGGCGCCCACCTTCTGTTTGGCCATACTCAGACAGGCCATGACTATGGGGAGCATGTCGTCGTGTTTCAACGTGCCTTTCTTCTCTCCTCCGAACAGACGGGTGAGCAGGCTGAAGCGACTGTTCGACCCGAGTGTGAGCAGAAAGCGGCGCAGTTCGTCCTGGAAGAGAACGATGAGGGCGATGACTCCCACGTTCATCAGCTTGTCGAAAATGGAGCCGAGAAGTCGCATTTCGAGCACCTGCGCCACGATCAGCCAAGTGAGGATAACCATCAGGATGCCGGTGAAAACCTTGATGGATCCGGAATGTTTCATCAGCTTGTAGGTATAGTACAGCAGGAAGGCGACTAACAGAATATCGATGAAATCTTTAATGCCAAACTCAAAAAACATACGAGGTATAGGGATTGGTGATTATTCGGTAAAGGGCGGCGTGGTGCGCAACTTGTCCACGATGCGTATGGTTTCCACCGCTTCGCGGACATCGTGCACGCGGAGAATGTGGGCACCCTTGAGCAACGCCACGGTGTGCAAGGCCGTCGTGCCGTTCAGCGATGTCTGCGGTGTGCCGCCCAGCAATCGGTATATCATGGACTTGCGCGATACACCCACCAGCAGAGGAAGTTCGAAGAGATGAAACTCCTGCAGGGCGTTCATCAGTTCGTAATTGTGTTCCAACGTTTTCCCGAAGCCGAAACCGGGATCGAGAATGATGTCTTTCGCACCAAGATCGCGCAGCTGTTGCACTTTGCGGGAGAAATACAGGAAGATTTCGCGAAGCAGATTGTCGTAGTGCGGTTGCTGCTGCATGTCCTGCGGTGTGCCTTTCATGTGCATCATGATGTAAGGAACGCCGATCCGGGCTACGGTATCGAACATGCGTTCGTCCAACTCGCCGCCGGATATGTCGTTGATGATGTCGACCCGATATTCTTTTACGCACCATTCGGCCACGTCGGCGCGGAAAGTATCCACCGAGACGGGCACCTCCGGATGTTCTCTGCGTACGATTTCCAGCCCCGTGCGCAGTCGGTTCATCTCCTCCTCGGCGGCGATGTGCACGGCGTTGGGGCGTGACGAATATGCGCCGATGTCGATGATGGATGCCCCCTCGGCCACGATCTGACGCGTCCGGGCGGCGATTTCCTCCAGCGTCTGAGTGCGCGATCCGGCATAGAAGGAATCGGGAGTTACGTTGAGAATACCCATCACCTGAGGGGTGTTCAGGTGGAGCAAACGGCCGTTCATTTGGAGAGATAAAGAGGCAGACGCTGATGTCATGGTTCGTCCTTTCGATTAAGCATGCCGACAAAAGTAGGTAAAAATAAGGAAGTATCCGCATAAATCCCGCAAAGAATCGCCTATCTTTGCCTTGTTTTTCAATTCAATATACATTCGGATATGACACTTCCCGAACTTTATCGCCTGTTTCAGTCTTGCGGCGCGGTGACCACCGACAGCCGTAATTGTCCGCAAGGTTCTATGTTTATTGCCCTTAAAGGCGAGTCGTTCAATGGTAATGCCTTTGCTGCGAAGGCTCTTGAATCGGGGTGTTCGTATGCTGTCGTCGACGATCCGGCCTGTGTCGTGAAAGGAGATGAACGCTATGTGCTGACGGACGACGGTTTACAAACCTTGCAACTGTTGGCCAACCATCATCGCCGTTCTTTGGGGACACGGGTGATCGGAATCACCGGAACCAACGGGAAGACAACCACCAAGGAACTTATCGCCGCCGTGCTGTCGCAGTCGAACCATGTGCTTTATACGCAGGGCAACCTGAACAACCATATCGGTGTGCCGATTACTTTGCTTGGCTTACGGCCCGAACATGACCTCGCCGTGGTGGAAATGGGGGCTAATCATCCGGGCGAAATCAAGCGGCTGTGCGAGATTGCCGAACCCGATTGCGGCCTGATCACCAACGTGGGCAAGGCACATCTCGAAGGTTTCGGCTCGTTCGAGGGGGTGATACGCGCCAAAGGCGAACTGTACGACTTTCTGCGCACCCGGAAGGATGCCGTTCTTTTTCTTCATCGGGACAATGAATACCTCACCCGCATGGCCCGCGGCCTGACACCGATTACTTACGGTTCGCAGCCCGAACTTTACGTCAGCGGACACATGACGGGCAATTCGCCTTATCTCCGCTTTGACTGGAAGGCGGCCGAAGACCCCGCCGCACATACCGTGACCACCCGGCTGATAGGATCTTACAACCTGCCCAATGCCTTGGCGGCCGTTGCCGTGGGCCGCTATTTCGGAGTGGATTCGGCACTTATCGACAAGGCTCTTGCGGAATATACTCCCCGAAACAACCGTTCGCAACTGTGCCGCACAGCGGCAAACACGCTTATCGTCGATGCCTATAATGCCAACCCTACCAGCATGATGGCCGCTTTGGAGAATTTCCGCGGCATGGAGGCTTCCGACAAGTTCGCCATATTGGGCGATATGCGCGAACTGGGTGCGGATGGCATGGCCGAGCATCGCAAGATAGTCGATTATCTTCGGGATTGCCGGTTTGAGCGGATATGCCTCGTCGGTGAACAGTTTGCCGCTGTCGGGGGCGATTTTGAGACCTATCCGAACGTGGAGGCACTCATCGACGAACTGAAGCGCAGGCAGCCGAAAGGCCATACCGTCTTGATCAAGGGTTCTAACGGCATGAAACTGAATCAGGTAATCGATTGTTTATAAATGTTCGCTCCTTCGTCGTCCGCTGTTTTGACGACCGGGGTCACGCCTCTTCCACGCCCACGATTCCCATCTTCTTCATCAGGAAGCAGGCATTCATGTTTTGGGCTATTCCCTCGCGCATGCGATAGGAGAAACTCAGCTCGTCGTTGGCGATGTCGGCTTCGAAACAATAGTTCCGGATGTCGTTCGGGAAGGCGTCGGCCAGCGAGCCGAGCAGCAGATCGTGTGTGGCGATGATGCCGTGGGTGCGCAACGTCATGAACTGTCTGACAAGTGCCAACGACCCTCTTTGTTTATCGGTCGAGTTGGTTCCTTTCAGTATCTCGTCGAGAATGATGAAGAGCTTTTCTCCTGCTTCCAGACGATCTATAATCATTTTCAAACGTTTCAACTCGGCAAAGAAGTAAGACTCGTTGTCGGTCAGTGAGTCGGTGGTGCGCAAACTTGTCACCAACCGCGCGGGCGAAAACTCCATCCGTTCCGCCCAGACCGGAGCACCGAGGCCGGCCAACAGGTAGTTTGCCCCTACGGTACGCAGGTAGGTGCTTTTTCCTGCCATGTTGGCTCCCGTAATGATGATGAACGAGGGAGATTTGTCGATGTCGATGTCGTTTCGCACGCAACGGTCGCGGGGCATCAGCGGATGGCCGAGGGCGACGGCTTGCAGGCGAAACTCCCCGTCGTGCAGGGTGGGGTACACGTAGTCGGGATGATTGTAAGCGAATGTGGCCAACGAACAGTAAGCATCCATTTCGCCGATGGCGGCAAGCCAGCGGGGCAGATCGGCGGCATGCGTTTCTTTCCATCGTTCGATGAGCATCACCTGCCGCAGTTCCCATAAGAAAGCTCCGTTGAGTAGCGTGCTGACGAGCAGATTGTTGCGCTGGTCGAGCAAGTCGAGTTTCCGGCTTAGTTCTCCCACGGCTTTGCAGGCCGAAAGCCCGTCGGCTCGCTCTAATTCAGCCTTCAATGTTTGCAGAGTGGCTGCTTTCACGGTTTTCCGTTCGATGAGAGAAAGCTGATCGGCATAGGTCGACAGAATTTGCAACCGCTTTCCATCGTTGAACTGCATGCGGGTGATTCGCCGGGCAAACGAGAAACCGAACATGCTGAAGCCCGCGAACACCGCTCCCGTCAAACTCCAGGAGAACCAACCCGCCAGTGCACCGCCGATGCAACAAGCGTTGGCGATGAGAGCCGTTGCCGGCAAGATTCTGAAGAGCATTCGCTTGCGGAATTGCGACGGCCGGGCCACCCATTCGCGAAGGGTTTCGCTGTCTGTGGCCTGCGCCTTGTTCAACAAACCGAAAATCCGGAATCGTTGCCGGAATGCAAGGTCTTCGGCCAACTCTTCGATGGCTTCCTGCCTTTGCCTTATGTCTTCCTTTTGTTCCGGCGGAGAATTGAACCAGGCAGCCAAATGCTCCTTTCCGATGGGAGTTGCCGTGCGATTGATTGCCTGAAAAAGCGAATTGCGGCCGAACACATCAAGATCGAAGGTGTAAAGATGTGCCGGATCGGCAAACTCCCTGCCGTCGTCGAAGGCCGAAAAATCGTAATTCATCGCTTGCAATTCCTGCCGGTTGACGTCGATTTTCTGCTTCAGGTACTCCTTACGCGTGAACCAACGGGCGTGTCGCTTCACCAATCCGAGGAAGCAGGCGATGCCTGCCATTGCGGCAAGCAGAAAGCCGGGATTTCGGTCGTGGGCGAAGTACAGATAAATGAATGCGCCCGTGGCGATAAACATCAGCAGACGCAACAGGCCGATGAGATGAATCCGGCGGCGGACTTTCGATAATTTTATGTCGGAATCTTCGATGAGGGATTGATAAACGCGGAGGCGGTCATTGAGTTTCTTCATGTAACGGACAATTATATGACAAGTGTAAATTCCGGTGTAAAATTACGAACTAATTCTTTGATTCGCCCCATGCTGAGGCAAAAGTTGCCTGCTGGCGGAAACCGACGGACAGGCCTGAAGACGCCGTCGAACGGATTTGCCCGATGCCCTTCGTCCATTATCCGTGCGTATTGCATAAAATCAATCGTCGGCCTGCACCCGTTTTTTCGTTGGCCTGCACCCAAACGAAAAAGAATGTGCAGG
>JBHAEN010000250.1:0-2831 GCA_041855645.1 Bacteroides sp.
CGTTTCGGCAGGATGGTTGCTTTCCGAAGAGGCTTTCGTGCAAAACCTTCACTGGATCGACTTCCTGAAACTCCGCGCTTCGTTCGGTATCATCAGTACAGACCGCCTGCTACTAAGCGACAACACGGAACAAACCAATTATTGGGAGCAGACTTACAGCGGCGGCAACTTTTATCCGTTCGACACTAACTATTCGGTGGGTACCGGCAGTTGGACATTGGGACGTTTGGCTTCTCTCAACTCGACACACGAGAAAGCCTATAAATATAATTTCGGATTTGACGCTACACTGTTCAAAGGATTGAATCTGAGTTTCGACGCGTTCTTTGAGCACAGAACCGACATCTGGGTTTCATCCGGAGGCAAATACTCATCCGTACTCGGCTTCACGGCTCCGTTTGAAAACGGAGGTACAGTCGACAGTCACGGTTTCGAACTGAGCGCAGACTACACCCGGAGGTTGGGAAGCGTGAAGCTGAACATTGGTGCAAACGTGGCTTTGACTCAAAACAAAATCGTTGAACAACTGGAAGAACCGAAATTGTACAGTAACCTCGAAACCACAGGACACCGATACAGACAAATCTACGGACTGCAAGCCATCGGTTTCTTCAAAGATCAAGCCGACATCGACGCCGGCCTGCCTCAACTGTTCGGTGAGGTGAAACCCGGTGACATCAAATACAAAGACGTGAACAACGACGGAAAAATCGACGAGAACGATATGACCGCCATCGGATACAGTACATCAGCCCCCGAACTCTACTACGCATTCCATCTGGGAGCGGAATGGAAAGGACTCGGTTTCGATACGCAATTCCAGGGGACAGGGCGTTATTCGGCCGTGTTGAATACCGGGAGCCTTTTCTGGCCACTCATCAATAATACGACGATCTCGGAAGAGTACTACAACAATCGTTGGACAAACGATGCAACCCATCCGAAATACCCGCGCCTGACCGCACAGGGAAGTGCCAATAACTTTCAGACCAACACACTTTGGCTGGCCGACCGTTCTTTTCTGAAACTCCGTTCCGCGGAAGTCTACTACAAACTGCCGCAAACGTTGATAAAAAAAACGAAAATCATGAATAGCGCGAAAATCTATGTAAAAGGCATCGACTTGCTCTGCTTTGACAGCATCAAGGTGGCCGATCCCGAATCTTACGGAGCAACCTACCCGCTGACACGAAGCATAGTAGCCGGGATTTCCGTTGTTTTTTAATTGTCGAACCTTTTAATGATGAAATGATGAAACTCCAAACAATGATATGCGGAATGATGTCGACGGCTGTTTTAGCCTCGTGCGCAGACAACATGAATTATCATGAATACGCTAATTACGGAAAAGACTATATTGACGACTCCTACGAGCACGTCATCGGACTGGTTACGAACATCTATTCAATGCTTGACTACGATTTTGGACAAGTCTATTCGGGCGGAATGCTGGCTTCGGCCTGCGACGAAGCCGAATATGCCTATGCCAACGGAGCCGTTTGCGACTTCACCAACGGTTCGTGGAGTCCGGCCAATCCGCTTTCGAACACGTGGACGCAGAGTTACCGGGCCATACAGGCATGCAACCAATATTTGCACGAATTTCAAGGTCTGACTTTCGATGAGCTGAAGTTGAACGACGACTATCAGGCGCAAATGTTCCGCTATACCAATTCTTTCCACGAAGTTCGTTTCCTGCGCGCCTACTTCTACTTCAATCTGGCGCGCCAATATGGAGACGTGCCCTATTTCACCGAACTGATGACCACGGACAAAGTGAATACCCTGAAACGCACACCCGTGCAGGAAGTGTTCAAAGCCATTCAAGAGGAGTGTGATGCGGTGATTGATAAACTACCGGCCGACTATACCGATCTGGGGCTGTTGGGGCTGACACCTGCCGAGAACGGCCGCGTAACCAAATACGCTGCCATGGCCTTGAAAGCCAGAGTGGCTTTATATGCGGCAAGTCCGTTGTTCAATGTTGCGAACGACAAAACCTTGTGGCAATCGGCAGCCCAAGCCAATAAAGAGCTGATTGACGCCTGTCTGGCCAACAAGTTCGCATTGGGTAAGTATGCCGACCTTTGGGGACCGAATAACTGGGCGAACAAAGAAATGATTTTCATGCGCCGCTACTACACCACTTCCACCGGAGTCGACTCCAATATCCTCGAAAGTTACAACTACCCCATCGGCATCACCGGCGGGCAAGCCGGGAATTGCCCCACGCAAAATTTGGTGGACGCTTACGAAATGAAAGCCACGGGCAAGTTGTGGAACGAAGAAGGAAGCGGATACAATCCCGATAAGCCTTACGAAGGCAGAGACCCGCGCTTCAACATGACGATTGTCAAAAACGGCGACACCAAATGGCCTGCCTACAATACAACACCCATTCAAACATACTACGGCGGCATCAACGGAGAACCCATTTCGGGAGCAACGCCCACGGGCTATTACCTGCGTAAGTATCTCGACCCGTCGGTAGATATGCGCGCTTCCAGCAAAATCAGGATGACAAGGCACACGTGGATTACCTTTCGTCTGGGCGAATTTTACCTGAACTATGCTGAAGCGGTATTCCGGTTTTTCGGTTCTGCCGATGCCACTTCTTCCGATTTTCCAATGTCGGCGATTGAAGCAGTCAACACCATCCGAAATCGTACGGACGTAATGATGCCCGCGTTTCCGGCCGGTTTATCGGCCACCGAATTCGAGACCCGATACCGTAACGAACGCATGGTGGAGCTGGCTTTCGAAGGACATCGTTTCTACGACCTCAGAAGATGGAAGCAAGGCGAAAAGCTGAAAAGCATCACTGAAATGAA
>JBHAEN010000251.1:0-7368 GCA_041855645.1 Bacteroides sp.
CAAAAAAATAATTGTGATCGTTATATCGAACTCACGTTAAGAATACCTTTCTTCCGCAGTTCATTGGATACACGGACTTGCCCCCAAGAAACGGGCGGGCGCAATAGGCAGAGGGGGACGGGGAGAGCGGAAGAACGGAAACACCTGAAAAGAACAAGGGAGGCGAAACCCCATCGAGCTTCGCCTCCCTTGTTTCCGTTGTGCGGAGAAACGGCGGTCAGTCCTTGCGACCGTTGTACTCGTCGGACACGGTCAACTTCTTTCTGCCCTTCGCACGACGCGCGGCCAGCACTCGGCGACCGTTGGCCGTCGCCATTCTTTCACGGAAACCGTGCTTGTTCTTTCTCTTTCTGTTAGAGGGTTGATACGTTCTTTTCATTGCTTTATGTTTTTTCTATGTTATTGTTCGTCACGGGGATTCGGGCTGCAAAAATAGACACTTTTTCTCAAACAAGCAAGAATTAGCCGTTTTTTACTGAAAAGATTTTGCGCTTTATGCTGATTTAGATACTTTTGCAAGCCGATATGCGCCAACGAACTGCGAATCGACGACGAAACACCATAAAACCATAATAAAAGAAAGAACATTAAGGTATGATCAATTCTCAAGACATCAAAAACGGAACCTGCATCCGCATGGACGGAAAGTTGTATTTCTGCATCGAATTTCTGCACGTCAAACCCGGAAAGGGCAACACGTTCATGCGCACCAAGCTGAAGGACGTGGTGAGCGGATACGTCATCGAACGCCGGTTCAACATCGGCGAAAAGCTCGAAGACGTCCGCGTGGAACGACGCCCCTACCAATTCCTCTATAAAGAAGGAGAAGACTACATCTTCATGAATCAGGAAACCTTCGACCAACACCCCATCGGACACGACCTCATCAACGGAGTCGACTTCCTGCTCGAAGGCATGACGGTGGAAGTGGTATCCGACGCCTCGACCGACACGGTGCTCTATGCCGACATGCCCATCAAAGTGCAAATGAAAGTGACCTACACCGAACCCGGACTCAAGGGCGACACCGCCACCAACACGCTGAAACCCGCCACGGTGGAATCGGGAGCAACGGTGCGCGTCCCCCTCTTCATCGGCGAAGGCGAAACCATCGAAATCGACACGCGCGACGGTTCCTACGTCGGACGCGTGAAAGCATGATCCGCACCGGGCTCGACCTGACCGATCACCCCATGACGATTAGGCACGAATCGCGCGCACATGCACGAGGTTCGTGCCTGATTGTTTTTACACACTCACCCCACAAAAAAATCCCGGAAACAATGAAACGATTTATCTACACCCTCCTCTTCGTCCTCGTCGCTCTCGCGGCTCGCGGACAACAAGCCAAGTACGTCTTCCTCTTCATCGGCGACGGCATGGGACTCAACCAGGTGAACGGAACGGAAATGTTCTACGCCGAACGGCAAGGACGCATAGGCATCGAACCCCTGCTCTTCGCCCAATTCCCCGTATTCGCCGCGGCAACCACGTTCTCGAGTACCAATTCCGTGACCGACTCGGCAGCGGGGGGAACGGCTCTCGCCACCGGACGCAAGACGTACAACTCGGCCGTCTCCGTCGACCAAGACAAGCAACCCATCGAAACCGTGGCCGAACGTGCCAAGAAATCGGGACGACGCGTGGGCATAGCCACCTCCGTCAGCATCGATCACGCCACGCCGGCCTCGTTCTACGCCCACCAACCCAACCGGGGAATGTACTACGAAATCGCGCTCGACCTGCCCAAGGCCGGTTTCGATTTCTACGCCGGGTCGGGATTCCTCAAACCGAACACTGCTCACGACAAACAGAAGATGCCGAGCATCTTCCCCATCTTCAAGGAAGCCGGATACACGCTGGCCAACGGCTATGCCGACTACAAAGCCAAGTCGGCCGAGGCCCGGAAAATGATTCTCATTCAGGAAGGCGACGGCGTGTCTCCCAGCCTCCCCTACGCCATCGACCGGCAAGCGGGCGACCTGACGCTGGCGCAAATCACCGAAAGCGCCATCGACTTCCTGACGAAGGAGAAAAACAAAGGATTCTTCCTCATGGTCGAGGGCGGTAAAATAGACTGGGCCTGCCACGACAACGACGCAGCCACCGTCTTCGCCGAAACGAAGGACTTGGACGACGCCGTGCGAGTGGCCCACGCATTCTACGAGAAACACCCGAAGGAAACCCTCATCGTAGTCACCGCCGACCACGAAACGGGAGGCCTGGGACTGGGCACCGGCCCCTATACGCTCAACCTGAAGGCGCTGGAGTATCAAAAGCAATCGGCCGACGAGCTGTCGAGACAGCTCAGCGACCTGCGCAAACAGAAAGAAAACAAGGTGACTTGGGAAGACATGAAAGCCTTCCTCGCCGAACGGATGGGTTTCTGGAAGGAGCTTCCGCTGACGTGGCAACAGGAACGCACGCTGCGCGACGAGTTTGAACAGTCGTTCGTGAAAAACCGCATCGTTTATGCCGAAAGCCTCTACTCCAAGAGCGAACCCATGGCCGCACGCGCCAAGGAGGTGATGAACGAGATGGCCCAAGTGGGCTGGAACAGCGGTGGACACTCGGCAGGATACGTCCCCGTGTTCGCCATCGGAGCCGGTTCGCAACTGTTTCACGGCAGAATGGACAACGTGGAGATACCGCAACGCATAGCAAAGGCGGCGGGGTACCGATGAAAAAGCCGACTGAAAATAACGGTTAGCCACCGACGGCCGAACGGATGTTCTCACGAACTCGTCTTCACAACAAATAGCCCAACACGGGCAAATAATCTTTCAGGGAAATGCGCAGCAGTTTTAAGGCCTGCTGCATGCGGTAGTCAATGGTCTTGGGAGAGACACAGGCAACTTCCGCAATTTCCTTATAGCTCATTCCCTTGAACCGATGTAGCACAAAAGCCTCACGATAAGCATCCGGAAGTTGGGCTATGACCTCCTCTATGCGCTTGGTAAGTTCGGTAATCTGATAATGATTGATACTTTCCGGCATTTCCTGGTAACGAGAAAAAAAACGATGCTCCGCCCTTCGGGCCACCTCCTGCCTGGCAAGCAAATTTAAAGTCCGGTGATAGACCATTTTGAATAAATATCGACAGAGCGATGTTTCAATAACCAGCCTCTCCCGATGTTCCCATAGCCAAATCATTGTTTCCTGAACAATTTCTTCGGCATCGGGGGCTGCAACCAAACGATTCAAATAAGCGCAGAGCATCGGGTAATACCTCCGAAAAAGAGTATCAAAGGCCTTTCTATCCCCTTGTCGAAGCATATTCAGCAGTACGAAATCGTTGTCGTTCGGTTCCATCGTCATGTGCTTGCTAAAATTCGATGCAAAAATAATTGATTTTCTATTCGAAAAAAAACGCAATCTCATTTAGGAATATCTTTCCGACACCTGTCTTTATAGAAAACCGACACTTGAATGGAAGAAGAAGACAAACACCACGAACCGGAAGGAGTAGAAGCATTGCTGGTACGGTTTTGTTCCGGCGAAACCACGGAACAAGAAGCAGCCAAAGTGGAACAATGGATTGCCGCCGATGATGAAAACCGACGTACGGCAGAACAAATACATGCCATCTGTCTGGCTGCCGACACGCTGACATGCCTTCAACGGCTGAAGACGGAGAAAGCCTTAAAGAAAGTGTCTGACCGCATCGACCCGAGAAGACTCTTTTGGCGGCAATGGATCCGGCGTGCAGCCGCCATCCTGCTCCTTCCCTTGCTCATAAGCACACTCCTGATGTATATGTACACCCGCCGCCTTTCGAAAACGGAACAAATGATCGAGGTGCGTACAAATCCCGGCATGACCACCTTCCTGACCCTACCCGACAGTACGCGCGTCTACTTGAACACAGAGTCCACTTTACGCTACCCCTCCTCCTTTACCGGAGACATACGGCAAGTGGAGCTGCATGGAGAAGGCTACTTCGAGGTATCTCCCAATCCCCGGAAACGTTTTGTCGTGTCCACCGCTCATCGCTCCCGAATAGAGGTCTACGGCACGAGTTTCAACATCGAAGCTTACGACCGCTACGATCAAGTGACGCTAACCTTGACGAGCGGACATGTGGGATTTTTCTTCGACAGCAATAAAGGCCGGAGCCGAAGAATAAACCTGAAAGCGCATCAAAAGCTGGTCTATCATCCCGCCGACGACAAAGTTCTCCTTTCCACCGTTTCGGGCGAAACGGAAACAGCCTGGAAAGACGGGAAAATTATTTTCAACGACACACCGATGCCCGAAATTCTGCGTATGCTTGAAAAACGGTTTCATGTCAGTTTCGTCATTAAGAACAAACGCCTGAACGAATATTCTTTCACCGGGACATTCACCACGCAACGGCTGGAGCGCATCATGGACTTTTTCAAGATATCATCAAAAATCAACTGGCACTACCTTAATTCTCCGACAGGAGATGAAAAGCAACAAATAGAAATCTACTGAAGAACATGCCCGTAATTGTAAACGGGTTCCTTAAAAATAATGCTACCATGAAACAGAAACATCCCTCGTAAAATCAAAAAAAACATGCGGGAAGGCCTCCCGCATGGAAAATGTCACCTCCTGAAGGCTTGTTTGCCGACAAGCCTGTGATAACCTTTTTATTAACGTCATGTAATCCTACAAAATTATGCAAAACACTTTAAACATCCAAACACACAGGATAATAAAGTCTCTATGGTCATCTTTTTATAAAATTCCGTTAGTTATGGAAATAAGCACACTTTTATTAGCTTGCTCTTTCAGTATGCTCCATGCTACGGAAACGTATGCACAAAGAAGCAACAAAGTCACTATCGAAGTGACCGATCAGAGCGTGGAAAACGTTCTGAATCAAATTCGGGCCAAAACCGGTTACGACTTTTTCTTTAACAACAAACATATTGACTTACAACGCCGAGTGTCGATTTCGGCAGAGAAAGACAATGTATTCGAAGTTCTCTCGAAGATTTTTGCCGGAACGGACATCACCTACTCGGTTCTCGACAAGAACATCATTCTAATGACCAAAGATCAAAAGAATGAACAACAAACGAACCAGGTGAAAGTCACAGGCCGGGTTGTCGACCGCAATGGCGAGCCCATTATCGGAGCCAGTGTCTATGAAAAAGGTACTTCAAACGGTACGATTACCGACCTGAACGGCGAGTTCATGCTCACGGTAAACTCATTACGATCGGACATCGAAATTTCTTATATCGGATACCAAACGCAATCCCTTAAACCGCAAGGCGGTAAAACATTGACCGTGACGCTTCACGAAGATACCGAATTGCTCGACGAATTGGTAGTGGTGGGATACGGAACGATGAAAAAGAAAGACCTCACCGGAGCAGTTGCCTCCGTAAAAATGGACGATGCACCCGTGGGAACCATTTCCACAATCGGCCATGCACTGGCAGGAAAAGCGGCCGGCTTGCAAGTAAGCACAATCAGCGCACAGCCGGGAAGCGGCTCGACGTTCCGCATTCGCGGAGCAGCTTCGGTCAATGCAGGAAACGACCCTCTCATCATCATTGACGGCTTTCCCGTAAGCCCCACCAATGACAACAAGATAAAAACGGGAAAATACGACAGCGGAAGTTCTGACAACATTTTGGCTTCCATCAATCCCAACGACATCGAATCCATTCAAGTATTGAAAGATGCAAGTTCCACGGCCATTTATGGCGCACGTGCCGGAAACGGAGTAATCATCATTACCACGAAAAAAGGGAAAACCGGCGAGCCGAAAATAACCTATTCGGGCACAATGACCGTACAAGTATTGGCCGATAAATATCAAATGCTAAAAGCGGGCGATTTCATGCAACAGACGAATCGCTACATCAAAGAAGAATGGATGCGCACAAACGGGATCGGTGTTTACGGCGGGAAAAGCGAGAGTCAGGCAAGCTCGCCCTATCAGGCTTACTACACCGAGGCACAAATAGCTTCTCCGGCCCACGACACGGATTGGTTTGATGCCATCAGCCGCACAGGCTTTCAGACTCAACATAATATTTCGCTGACAGGAGGAACAGAAGCCACAAAATACCTGGTATCCGGCAATTTCTTCAAGCAGAACGGCGTGGTGAGAAATAACGGAATGCAACGCTACATTGGTCGTCTGAATCTGGAGCAAAAGATCAGCCGGACAGTCAACATGGGCGTGAACCTCACGCTATCGAGAAATCAAACGGACAACGTCCCTTTAGGAGCCGGACAAAACGAAAATGCGAGTATCATGGTGGCAGCCGCTCAATTCATGCCTCTGCTTCCCATCAAAAACACGGAAGGGGAATATACACTCAATCCGCAGGCCGCTTTCCTACCCAACCCGGTGTCGTTATTGGAAATTACAGACAAAACCATCAAAGAACGACTGTTGGGAACGGTTTTCGTCGAAGTGAAACCGATTGATGGATTGACCTTGAAAGCCAATTTGGGTATTGACAGAAACTATCAGAAACGCAATGTTTACATGCCCAAAACCACCTTGTACGGACAAAAAGCCGGAGGACAAGCCAACATCGCACAATACGACAAGTCGGACTATTTGATGGAACTTACGGCCAATTATACGAAAGTTTTCGACAACCACAGCCTGAATGCTTTGGTGGGACATTCATTTCAACGATTTACCGACGCCACTCTTTCGGGAGGCAACAGTCAGTTCCTGATCGACGGTTTTCTCTATAATAATATCGGGGCGGGAGCTTATCCGAAACCCCAGGTTGGATCTTCTGCTTCCAAAAACGAAATGGCTTCTTTCTTCGGCCGCGTAAACTACGCTTACAAAGATCGTTACCTGGCCACCGTAACGCTACGCGCCGACGGAGCGTCGAATTTTGCCAAGAATCATCAATGGGGCTATTTTCCCTCCGTGGCTTTGGGATGGCGTTTTACGGAAGAAAAGTTTATGCAGTTTCTAAATCTCTCGTCCGGAAAGTTGCGTCTGAGCTATGGCGAAACGGGTAACTCCAACATAGGGAACCGTGCAGTAAGTTTTTATAAAACAGGCTACAACAACATTTTCGGCGGAAAAGAATCGGTGGGCGTTTATCTTGACCAGATGGGCAACCCCGACTTAAAATGGGAAACCACGCGTGAATGGAATATCGGACTCGACTTGGGACTTCTAAACAACCGCGTCAACATTACTGTTGAATATTTCAACAAGCAAGTTTCCGATTTGCTGAGCGAACGCACGTTGCTGAGTTTTCACGAAGTGGGCAAGATTGCCGCAAACATAGGCAAAACACAAAGCCAAGGTGTCGAATTATCCGTCAACACGATGAATCTGAACACCGGAGACTTTACTTGGAACACCGATTTCACATTTTCTTTATATCGCGACAAATGGCATACTCG
>JBHAEN010000252.1:0-4168 GCA_041855645.1 Bacteroides sp.
CTACGGCGAGCATGTGAACGGAGTACACGCCGGTACCCGACTAAGAGGATCGACCGAAGATTTTTCCACTTGTTCCGGCTTCCTCCTGACTCCCACTTCCGGAGGGCTTCCCGTCCCCTCAGAACGGTTGCGAATCGCCCGCTTCAAGTATCTTTTGGGCAGCAGAGACCGCCTCGTGACTAATCAGGACATTCGCAATTTCTGTATGAGCGAATTGGCCGATGTAATTTCGGATGTCCGCATCGAAAAAGGCATCATGACCGGACGGGCTCCGGGCGAAGGATTGATTCGCACCATCGACATATATCTTTCTCCGCTCTCTTCCGACCTGGACGCCCGAAACAAAGAACAGCTTTGCGACGATCTGTACAGAAAACTAAACGAACTTTCCCCCATGACTTTTAATTACCGCATTTTTATAAACTGAAAATCCCAACAACCATGATACCGATAACCGGGAAAATCTTCACCTCTTACCTGCTGCTGCCAGTCATCGCCTTTCTGATGGGGATCGTTGTTCTGCTCGTAGCCAAGAAAAACAAACTACTGAGTGACAAGAAGGCGGTTTTCTACTTGCTGCTTTCCTCTCTGCTTTTTGGTCTTCCGGGACTCATGGGAAGTTTAGGCGTCAATTATATGCCTTACGGATATGGAGGGCTTCAGGTGCTTTACTTGTTTCTGGGTTATCTCAACAGCGTTCTGTTGACGCAAATGGTAGAACCGCTGAAAGACAAATCGTTCGGATGGACCTTCCTTTTTCTGCTTTTCCAGACAGGAGTGGGAATCGCCGTTTTTTCCGTCTTATTCAATTTGACCAATGACTTCCGTTATGGACTTTGGGCAGGAACTTGCCTGCTTCCGCTCATCATTGTTCCCCTTTTCACCGAGACATTTCGGAGTTATCTGGCCATACCGGCCGAGATTTATAAAATGCGAATCTATGACGGAAGCGGCCAGGCCGCCATGCCTATGCGAGCCGCCCCGATAGACACGGACGAGCTGTTGGTCTTCGAGATCGAAATCTATAAGTCGCCCACCGATGTCAAGCCGATTCATTTGAAGGCAAAGGCCACCAGAGACATGGTTTTCGGCGACTGGTACGAACTGATCATTTCGGACTATAATCAGAAAAAGTTCGCTTCCCCCATCGAGTATTTCAACACCCAAGACCCCTATGGCTGGATATTCTATGCCAAACCGTCCTTTTTCTTGCCCCGAAAATACATCGATCCCGACCTGTCGTTTACGCAGAACAAACTCTCGGAAAAGCATCTGATCGTGTCCAAACGGGTACGGAAAGATTATAAATAAATCATTAAATAAACAGCCATGAACAAATTTGAGTATTTACCCGTCAACTGGATGCAGGGAATGGGCATCTCGCCGGATCATTTCATCAATACCGAGAATTTCCTGATGGAGCGTATTCTGGGGTACGCCGCTTTCGCCCATTACCCCGATCATTTCGGGTTGTTGCCGATGGACGGAAAGGCATCTTCCGTTACGATCAGGACTTCGGGAACGGAGAATTTCGGACGTGTCATTCTGGAGGCCTACTCAGGTTTCACTCCCGGCGGCTATCTTATCAGCCTGTCGGATACGCAGGATAGCCTCAGCTGCCCTTTCCCCGAGGCAGGCTCCGTTTCCGAAGAAGGCTGGGATATCGTGCTGTCCGTATTGCCGTACGAACGCATTCCGTGTGGCAATCCCGACGTACATGAAGAACCGCCTCGCTATCCGCACGTCAAACCCAGCATGATGCTGCGCCTGATTCCTCGCAACGGCAGCATCAATACGTATGATTCTTTCAGCGTCGTGGTCGGCCTGCTGCGGAAGTACGACACGGGATTCATGCTCGACGGCAATTTCATTCCTCCGTCCCTGTTCATGGCCTCGCATCAGGACCTGAAAGGATATATGGTTGCCTTCACCAAGACAATCGGGAAGATAGAAATCAGCGTGAGGAAAATCATAGAAAAAGCCCAGTCTCAACCTTCTCGCACTTCGGAAGCCGAAAGTGTGTTGCTGTTGAGCAAAGAGGCATTGCGCTCGATCTCTTCTTTCAACCACGAATGGCAAAACCGCTCCTTCTCGCTGACTCCTTACCAGATTGTGAAAAATCTCACGTCATTTGCTTCTTCCATCCTGACAGGCTTGTATTTTCTGGCCAAGAAAGAACGTGAAGAGGTCTTGAAATATTTCTACGAATGGAATGGCATCTCACCGGCTTCTTTTGAGCAGCAACTGGAAGAAGTTATCCATAAACCCTACAATCACAACCGGATCAATCACTCCATGGTTACCATACAAGGCATATTGTACACGTTAGAGGAACTGTTCGGGGCAATCAGCCAATTGGAATTCGTGGGTCAGCACAAAGAAGGCATCGTCATCTCGGAGCGGCGCATTCAGGATTCATCCGCCAATAATCACTGGACAACATTGGACTGATAGCGATGAGAAGAAATCGGCAGATATCGGCAAAGAAGGAAAAGAACATAGGCAACACGCTCTATTCCAATTATATGGCAGAGGTTTTTGCTGCGGGTCTGGTCGAAAACGGATTGTCTTTGGATCAGATCCGTTTGGTCAGAGAAGGCGGCAGCAAAAAAGATTATGTGAAAGAAATCGACAAGATCGAATGGGAATATTCGGAAGAAGACATGGTGGACTATCTGACTTTTCATGTCCACAAAGAAGACATCTACGACACGCTGCCGCAAGGTTTATTTCATCATCCCTCTTTCCTTGATCGCAAACAAGGGAAATCGGGGATCCTCAACTCTATCCGGAAAGGGAGAGAAGAGGAATTTAACGCCCGTTACTTCTTCAAGCCCTTTGAGATAAGCATCGACAGGATGCCGGTCAAATTCCAGCTTTATGAACGACGACTGGAATGGAAACATAAATACCCGGACTTTATCCGCTTGTTTACTTCACAATGGAAGTTTCTCAAGCAATTCCCGCTCGAAAAGTCACTATTCCTGCTCGGTTTCTTGTTCAACAGTTATCGGATAACCGATCTGGCCCTGATAGCCGATATTCTGGCCGCTTTTCTGGAGTGTTCGGTAGAAATGAAAATCGATTACAAGCCGCTATCCTGTTCGTCCTCCTCGCCCTTGTGGAAGCTGGGTACAGGACAACTGGGGATAGACACCGTGCTCGGAGGCAATGTCAGCATACAGGCTCCATATTTGGAAATCTACTTCCGGAATCTTCCTTTCAGGCATAAAGATCTGCTCTTCCCCCAAAGCAAAATCAGGCAACAGCTGTCCGAGCTGTTGGATATGTTTATTCCTGCCGATACAGAATTGACCCTGAAGTTCGAACCGCTATCGGAGGATTCTCATTTCAGTCTGTCGACAGAACCGGATAAAAAACCGATCTTGGGATTCAATACAAAACTCACTTCAAACCAACCATTGTCATGAAAGCACTGAACCGAAATGACATCATCAAAACCTGTTGCAAATTTGCCCAATATATGATCTTTCTGGTGGCAGCTTCTTTATCGTGCGTCTATCTTTTTCTGGAAACTTCACGCGTTGAAATCAAGAAAATCAGAGAAATCAGCGAAGAGAGCGAACGCATCTACAACGATCAGATAACAATCAGCGAAAAATTCACCGAGATATTCAACACTTACCGCGCCCTTGACATCACGCCGAATGCAAATCCGGACTTCTTCATGAACTCCATCGCATCGAAAAAGATGGAGGTCGACGACATGATCGGCAAACTTCCGAACAAGGATGTCTTGCTTCATCGGCTCATTCTTTCGCAAATGGATGTATTTCTGCGAACCCGAGATTCTATTTCGGGATTGAGAAGGATCGAGGAAGTCGCCAAAAACGACGTGATACGCTGTAACGAAGAAAACAGAAAAGTGACACGCCGTTTATCGGTGGGAAGACTCAGTTATGACAGGAGGTAATGGCCATGAAGAAAAAAGACAGTGATATTAAAACGATGAATCAGCGCGAAAAAACAATCGGCTTTTTCTATGTACTGATTCTGTTCGGGCTGACCACCATGCTGTGCAGTTTTATCTTATTCTTTTCCAATACGAACTATCAGCTTTCGGGCAGCAAAAGGCATGCATTGGAACAGATGGAGCGTGTGAAACGCTTTGAACTCTCGCAAATCGAGATTGAAGATAAGATAAAAC
>JBHAEN010000253.1:0-11804 GCA_041855645.1 Bacteroides sp.
ACCCACGACCCCCTGCTCCCAAAGCAGGTGCGCTAACCGGACTGCGCTACACCCCGAAGAACACAACGTGTGTCATAAAGTGCCGCAAAGATAAAGACTATTTTTGGAACAGGCAATAAGAGGAATTCATTTTCCTCATCACATCTTCAAGTAATAATCGCGTGTAAGTGCAATGTAGGCGTCACTGTATTGGTGACGGGCGAGTTCGATGATCAGTTCATCTTCCAAGCAGCCTGAGGAGACAAACGAAAAGGCAATCAGCATACGCTTGGGCGGCAATGAAGGCTTGGTCATGACGTGCAGTTTCCGGATTGGCGATAATCCGCAGGTGATGGCGCACGTTTCCACCCGTTCGGCCACATCGGTGGGAATCACCACATTGAACGTCCCGCTTGCGGAGAGGAGAGAGGCCGCTCCCGCAACAAGTTCTTTATAAGTGAGCGAGTCGTTGTGTCGGGCTGCGTTGCGTTGTGCATCGGGACAGGTCAGGGAATCGACAAAGTAGGGAGGATTGGATACGATGACATCGAACTTCTCCCGACAGCGATAGGTGCGGAAGTCTTCGGACAACACCTCGATTTGCTTGTCCCACGGAGAACGTCCGACATTCTCCGCGGCTTGTGAGGCGGCCGCCTCGTCGATGTCAATCGCCACGATTCGGGCATCTGCCGGACAGCGTTGAGCCAGCATCAGTGCGATCAGTCCGGTTCCCGTACCGATGTCGAGTATCCGGCGGGCGTGGTCGACTGTAGTCCATGCACCCAACAATACTCCGTCGGTGCCGACTTTCATGGCACATCGGTCGTGCCACACGGTGAACTGCTTAAATCGGAAGTACGGATTCGGCATTTCTTTTTCTGATCAAGATTATCCTTTTTAGAGATGTCGCTCAAATCGTGAATCGGCGGCGGGATCACGCTTTTCGAGTTTCGCCGGCAAAAATAGGGAAATATTGCGGAACGAACTTCGATCACGGCTTTCGATTTGGCATTGTTTTTGTGTTTTTAGCGTGCGGCCTTTTAATAATTAGAGAGAATAACTTAACTTTGCAAACGATTTGCGCCTGAAAAAGAAGAAGGTGCAAGCTAATTTGAGAAAACGAAATGACAAAAGATAAATATTTCTTGGAAGAAATGGGCGAAAACTCCTTTTCGCTGATTGCCGATTACGATGGGAATGATGAACAAGTGTTTGACGTGAACGTCCGTTCAGGTGAAGTTCTTCCTATTCTTCCGCTTCGCAACATGGTGATTTTCCCCGGGGTGTTTCTTCCCATCACCGTAGGGCGGAAAAGCTCGCTGAAGCTGGTACGCGAAGCCGAAAAAAAGAATAAAGACATTGCCGTGATCTGTCAGCGCTCGGCTCAGACGGAAGATCCCAAACAAGAAGACTTGCATAACATCGGTACGCTGGGGCGTATTGTACGGATACTCGAAATGCCCGATCAGACGACGACTGTCATCCTTCAGGGAATGAAGCGCCTGATCCTGAAAGAAATTACCGAATCCGAACCTTATCTGAAAGGTTCGGTCGACCTTTTGGAAGAAGACATTCCGGGCAAAGACGACAAAGAGTTTCAGGCCCTTGTCGAATCGTGCAAAGACTTGACGGTGCGTTACATCAAGTCGTCGGAAGTGATGCATCAGGATTCTGCCTTTGCCATCAAAAACATTCATCATCGCGCGTTTCTGATCAACTTTATCTGCTCCAATCTTCCTTTCAAGAAAGATGAGAAAATAGAGTTGCTGACCATACATGCGCTTCGCGACCGGGCATATCATCTGTTGGAAATACTGAATCGCGAAGTGCAGTTGGCCGAAATCAAGGCGGCTATTCAGATGCGTGCCCGTGAAGATATAGACCAGCAACAGCGCGAATACTTCTTGCAACAACAGATCAAAACCATTCAGGACGAATTGGGCGGGAGCGGTCAGGAACAAGAAATAGAAGAAATGCGCCGAAAAGCCGGTGAGATGCTGTGGAGCAGCGAGGTGAAAGAAATTTTCTTGAAAGAGCTGGCCAAATTGGAGCGTACCCATTCGCAGTCGCCCGACTACAGCGTGCAGCTCAACTATCTGCAAACCATGCTCAATCTGCCGTGGGGAGTCTATACCACGGATAATTTGAACCTGAAGAATGCCGAGAAAACCCTAAATAAAGACCATTACGGTTTGGAAAAAGTCAAAGAGCGCATCCTCGAACATTTGGCCGTACTCAAACTGAAAAATGACATGAAGTCGCCCATCATCTGTCTTTACGGTCCTCCGGGAGTGGGAAAAACATCGTTGGGAAAATCCATCGCGGCCGCCTTGAAGCGTAAATATGTTCGCATGTCATTGGGAGGCGTACACGATGAAGCCGAAATTCGCGGACACCGGAAAACCTATATCGGAGCGATGCCGGGACGAATCATTAAAAGTCTGATTAAAGCCGGTTCTTCCAATCCGGTCTTTATTCTCGACGAAATCGACAAAGTGAGTTCCGATCGTCAGGGAGACCCGTCGTCCGCTTTGTTGGAAGTGCTCGATCCCGAACAAAACACGGCTTTCCACGACAATTTTCTCGATGTCGATTACGATCTGTCGAGGGTGCTCTTCATCGCTACGGCCAATAACCTGAATACCATACCTGCTCCTTTGCTCGACCGCATGGAGTTGATAGAGGTAAGCGGATACATCACCGAAGAGAAAGTGGAGATTGCCCGCAAGCATCTTGTCCCCAAGGAGCAGGAGGCCAACGGATTGGAAAAAAACAGCGTGAAGCTGACAAAGAATGCGATCGAAGCAATCATTGAATCGTACACGCGCGAAAGCGGTGTGCGCGAATTGGAAAAGAAAATCGGTAAAATCATGCGTAAGTCGGCTCGCCGATTGGCCACCGACGGGATTATCGACCCATCGGAAGTTAAACCCGAACATTTGTACGATTTTCTCGGAGCCCCCGAATACACGCGCGACAGGTATCAGGGCAACGAGTATGCCGGCGTGGTTACCGGATTGGCATGGACGGCCGTGGGAGGAGAGATACTCTTTGTCGAAACGAGCTTGAGCCGTGGGAAAGGAGATAAACTCACGCTGACCGGAAACTTGGGCGATGTGATGAAAGAATCGGCCATGCTGGCCTTGGAATACATCAGGGCGCATGCCTCGGTGTTGAACATTGATGGGGAAATTTTCGATAATTGGAATATTCACATTCACGTGCCTGAAGGAGCCATTCCGAAAGACGGCCCTTCGGCAGGCATTACCATGGCAACATCTTTGGCTTCGGCCTTGACTCAGCGTAAAGTGAAGGCGAATTTGGCCATGACGGGAGAAATCACGTTGAGAGGAAAGGTACTTCCTGTAGGCGGTATCAAAGAGAAGATTCTGGCGGCCAAACGGGCCGGTATCAAAGAAATCATTTTGTGTGCCGAAAACAGAAAGAACATCGACGAGATTCAGGAAGTCTACTTGAAGGGGTTGACTTTCCATTACGTAAACGACATCAGAGAGGTGTTTGCATTGGCACTCACCGAAGAGAAAGTGGCCGATGCTCTTGATCTTTCTGTAAACAAAACGAACCGGGAATGACATTCGAACTGCAGCACACCGACGCCAAGAGCAATGCGCGGGCCGGATTGATCACCACCGGGCATGGACAGATAGAGACTCCTATTTTCATGCCGGTGGGGACCTTAGGCTCTGTAAAGGGAGTACACCTGACGGAATTGAAGGAAGATGTTCGGGCGCAAATCATCTTGGGAAATACGTATCACCTTTATTTACGTCCCGGGCTGGAAGTCTTGGAGAAAGCAGGCGGCCTGCATCGGTTCAACGGTTTCGATCGGCCGATGCTGACCGACAGCGGCGGATTTCAGGTCTTTTCTCTGGCCGGCATTCGCAAATTGCGGGAGGAAGGAGCCGAATTCCGCTCGCATATCGATGGGAGCAAGCATATCTTCACACCCGAGAAGGTGATGGATATCGAGCGAATCATCGGGGCGGACATCATGATGGCGTTCGACGAATGCCCTCCCGGCGATTCGGACTACGCTTATGCCAAGCGGTCATTAGGACTGACGCACCGTTGGTTGGATCGCTGCATTAGGCGTTTTAACGAAACCGAACCCAAGTACGGTTATCCTCAATCTCTTTTCCCCATTGTGCAGGGATGCGTTTATCCCGACTTGCGCAGGGAATCGGCCGAATTTGTCGCTTCCAAAGGTGCGGATGGGAATGCCATCGGCGGACTGGCTGTGGGAGAGCCGGTGGATAAGATGTATGAAATGATTGAAATCGTCAATGCCATTCTTCCGAAAGACAAACCCCGTTACCTGATGGGAGTGGGTACGCCTGTCAACATCCTCGAAGCGATAGAACGCGGAGTGGATATGTTCGATTGCGTTATGCCCACCCGCAACGGACGCAACGGAATGTTGTTTACCAAAGACGGTATCATCAACATGCGAAACAAAAAGTGGGAACTGGATTTCTCGCCCATTGAGGCTGACGGAGCTTCAGTGGTGGATACGCTCTATACCAAGGCTTATCTGCGTCATCTCTTCCATGCTCAGGAACTATTGGCCATGCAGATTGCCTCGATCCACAATCTTGCTTTCTATTTATGGCTGGTACGGGAGGCACGAAAGCACATCATCGCCGGCGATTTCTCCACATGGAAGCCGATGATGGTGAAAAGAGTATCAACCCGACTCTAAATAAGGAAGTTCACATGCTCGAACGAATAAGAAACAACCGCTTCATCACTCGGCTCGATCTCTACCTGATCAAGAAATTTCTGGGTACTTACGTCTTTGCCATTGCATTGATCATCTCCATTGCCGTGGTTTTCGACTTTAACGAAAAGATGGATAAGCTGAGCAATAATGAAGCACCGTGGACGAAAATCATCTTCGAGTATTACATGAACTTCATTCCTTACTTTTCCAATCTGTTCAGCCCTCTGTTCGTGTTTATCTCCGTCATCTTTTTCACTTCCAAGCTGGCGGAAAATTCGGAGATCATTGCCATGTTCTCTACGGGGATGAGTTTCAAACGAATGTTGCGTCCATACATGATTTCGGCGGCCATCATCTCGGTAGTCACCTTTACGATGAGTGCATACATCATTCCGCGGGGCAGCGTGATTCGTCTGAATTTTGAAGATCGCTACATCAAGCCCAAGAAGAAACAGATGGCACGTAACGTGCAATTGGAAGTGGCCGATGGCGTGTTTGCTTATATTGACAGCTATAATGACGGGATGAAAACGGGTTATCGCTTCTCTTTGGATAAGTTTGTGGATAAGCAGTTGGTTTCTCACCTCACGGCACGGAGCATCACTTACGACACGACAACTGTCAACAAATGGACGATACACGATTATATGATTCGCGAACTGGACGGGATGAAGGAACGAATCGTGAAGGGTAGCCGAATCGACACCCTCATCAATATGGATCCGTCCGACTTCCTGATCATGAAGAATCAACAGGAAATGATGACCATGCCCCGGCTGGGGGAATATATCGATAAGCAAAGAAAGCGCGGATTTGCCAACATCAAGGAATTTGAGATCGAGTACCATAAGCGTATTGCCATGTCTTTTGCCTCTTTCATCCTGACGCTGATCGGCGTGTCCCTGTCGTCGAAAAAAACGAAAGGCGGGATGGGTTTATACTTGGGTATCGGCTTGGCTCTGAGCTTCTCGTATATTTTGTTCCAGACGGTTGCGGCAACTTTCTCCGTCAATGGAAACGTGCCTCCGATTATTGCGGTGTGGATTCCCAACTTGTTGTATGCCGGCATTGCATTCTTCCTTTACAGACGCGCGCCGAAGTAAAACACAGAGCCTCGTACAAGGGATGTTTTCCCGTACGAGGCTCTGTCTTTTTTTTGAGGAAGCGTGATTGCTCCTTAGTCGAAGAAGTTCTTGAATTTCTTGAATATCTTCTCTTTTACCGAGGTGCTGGGTTTGAAGTTATCCGAATTTTCCAACTTTTCGATTTGATTCTTTTCGTCTTTGCTCAACGTTTCGGGCACATAGATGCTGATGTTGACCAGTAAGTCGCCCGTTGCATAGTCATGGACGCCGGGCAATCCTTTGCCGCGCAGTCGGAGAACTTTGCCCGGTTGTGTACCGGAATCTATCTTCACTTTCACCTTGCCGTCAATGGTAGGAATTTCTACCGTACCGCCCAGCGTTGCCGTAGGGAAGCTGAGCAAGAGGTTGTAGATAAGGTCGTTACCGTCGCGAATCAGTTCGGGATGTTGCTCTTCCTCGATCAGGATAAGCAGGTCGCCGGATATTCCGTTTTGCTTTCCGGCGTTGCCTTTTCCTCCCATGGAAAGCTGCATGCCTTCGGCCACACCGGCAGGGATGTTCACGGTAACGACTTCTTCACCGTAGACGATGCCGTCGCCGCCACATTCTTTACATTTGTTCTTGATGATTTTTCCGGATCCTTCGCAGGTGGGACAAGTGGTTCGTGTCTGCATGGTCCCGATAAAGGTTTGCTGATTGCGTATGACCGATCCGCTTCCTTTACACGTAGGACACGTTTCCACTCCGCCTTCGCCTTCCGCTCCGCTACCGTGGCAATGGGTACAGGGAACATACTTCTTGAGTTTGAATTTCTTTTCCGCTCCCTTTTGTATTTCTTTCAGCGACAGACGGACTTTCACGCGCAGATCACTTCCCCGGTAGCGACGTTGTTGTGCGCCTCCGCCACCGAATCCGCCACCAAACCCGCCGAATCCGCCTCCGAATCCTCCGCGTCCGCCGAAGATGTCGCCGAACATGGAGAAGATGTCATCCATCGACATGCCTCCTCCGAAGGGGCCTCCGTTGCCGGCGGCTCCGCTCACGCCTGCGTGCCCGAACTGGTCATAGCGCGCACGCTTTTCGGCGTCGCTGAGTACGTCGTAGGCTTCGGCGGCTTCTTTGAACTTCTCTTCTGCCTGTTTGTCATCCGGATTTTTGTCCGGGTGATATTGGATGGCTTTCTTACGATAGGCTTTCTTTATTTCGTCGGCCGTGGCGGTCTTGCTCACCTCCAGCACTTCATAATAATCTCTTTTTGTGGACATAATTCGATGTCTTTCCTTTCTAATCTTATTCTCCGACTACGACTTTGGCATGACGGATCACTTTCTCATTCAGCGTATATCCCGTTTGCACACAGTCTATGATTTTTCCCTTTTGCTCTTCCGTTGGAGCGGGAATCACCGCAACGGCCTCGTGGAAATCGGTGTCGAGCGGTTGGGCGGTTGTTTCGATGACTTTCACCCCGTTTTGGGCCAATGTCGTCATGAGTTTGTTGTATATCAACTCGACGCCTTCCTTCACCGCAGCCACATCGGTGGCCGTGTTCATGGTCTTGAGGGCGCGTTCGAAGTCGTCCACTACGGGAAGTAGGCTTCCGATACTCTTCTCCGCTCCGTTCAGAATCAGTTCGGCTTTTTCTTTCAGGGTACGTTTGCGATAATTGTCGAACTCCGCGGAAAGTCTCAAATACTTATCCTTTTCCTCATCGAGCGCAGTCTGCAACTCCGACAGAGGATCTGCCGGTTTCTCCTCACATTCCGGAGCGGCGGTTTCTTCTTGAGGCTGTTCAGTCTCATTCAAAGGGGGGGCCGCATGTTGTTCTTCTTGCATGTTCTTTTCGTTGGATTCCATATCTTGTATTGTTTCTTTGTTTTTTCCTATAAAGAATATAGGTGTGAATATTGCAACTTTGCAAGCAAAAACTTTGCCAAATTGTCCGCTTTGTCTGTGAATCCATGCAAAGTTTGTCCTTTTATGTCACTTTGTCACTTGAGGCAACCGTGCCGAAACTCGGAGCGTCTTTTTAGGCAGTCGACATTGAAAACGGCTTTGAAAATGCATTTCGTCAGAGTAAGTGTAAACCGAGTCCGAAGGCCTGTCGGTTTCGTTGCATAGCTCTCTCTTTTCCACCGAAGGAAATAAAGGTCTTTGTATGCTTGAAATTATTCGTTGGTCTGCACCCAAACGAAAAAGAGCGTGCACCCCGACGAAAAAACGGGTGCAGACCAACGAAAAAGAAGGTACAGGCCGACGAATAACGTTATGCGACGAAAGGAAGTAAACGGTGAATGGCCGGCGGGCAATGGATGCGCACTGTCGGTTTCTTCATTCCGGGTGTCATTTTCTCGAAGCCATTTTGAGGCGGTCGCCCTGCTTTGTCGCCGGTGGGGGCAACTTTATTCGGTTAAATTGCCTACCTTTGCGCACGTTTTGTATAACAGATTTAAGGTAAAAACGAGCATGATTACAGTTTCCAACGTATCGGTACAGTTTGGTAAAAGAGTGTTGTTCAACGATGTAAACCTGAAGTTTACGAGTGGTAATTGCTACGGCATCATCGGAGCCAATGGAGCGGGAAAATCCACCTTCCTGCGTACCATCTACGGCGACCTTGATCCCACAACCGGTTCGATAACCCTTGGCCCGGGCGAGCGGCTTTCCGTTTTGAGTCAGGATCACTTCAAATGGGATTCTTTTACCGTAATGGATACGGTGATGATGGGACATTCTGTGCTTTGGGACATCATGAAGCAGCGCGAAGAACTTTATGCCAAAACCGACTTTACCGACGAAGACGGACTTCGTGTGTCCGAACTCGAAGAGAAGTTTGCCGAACTTGACGGATGGAACGCGGAAAGCGATGCGGCCACGCTTCTCAGCGGGTTGGGCGTAAAGGAAGACAAACATTATATGCTGATGGGGGAACTTAGCGGAAAAGAAAAAGTACGCGTCATGCTGGCACAGGCTCTCTACGGTAATCCCGACAATCTTCTGCTTGACGAACCGACCAATGACCTCGACATGGAAACCGTGACGTGGCTGGAAGAATACCTCTCCAACTTTGAGCATACGGTGCTTGTCGTGAGCCATGACCGCCACTTCCTCGACTCGGTGTGTACGCATACCGTCGATATAGACTACGGAAAGATCAATCTCTTCGCCGGCAATTACAGTTTCTGGTACGAATCGAGTCAGCTCGCTCTGCGTCAGCAACAAAATCAGAAGGCTAAGGCAGAGGAAAAAAAGAAGGAACTTGAAGAGTTCATCCGCCGTTTTAGTGCCAATGTTTCCAAGAGCAAACAGACCACCAGTCGCAAGAAGATGTTGGAAAAACTCAACGTGGAAGACATCAAACCCTCTTCCCGCAAGTATCCCGGCATTATCTTCACGCCCGAACGCGAACCTGGCAACCAGATACTCGAGGTTGCCGGACTGAGCAAGAAAACGGAAGACGGAACGGTTCTTTTCAACGACGTCAACTTCAATGTGGAAAAAGGAGACAAAATCGTCTTTCTCTCTCGCAACCCGCGGGCCATGACCGCCCTTTTCGAAATCATCAACGGAAACATGAAGCCCGATGCGGGGCACTTCAATTGGGGCGTGACCATCACAACGGCTTATCTGCCCCTCGACAATACGGACTTTTTTAATACAGACCTCAACCTTGTCGACTGGCTCAGCCAGTTTGGCGAAGGCAACGAAGTCTACATGAAGAGTTTCCTCGGTCGCATGCTCTTTTCCGGCGAAGAAGTGCTGAAAAAAGTCAGCGTACTGTCCGGAGGCGAGAAGATGCGCTGCATGATTGCCCGCATGCAGCTGCGCAACGCCAACTGCCTCATACTTGACACTCCGACCAATCACCTCGATCTCGAGTCGATACAGGCTTTCAATAACAACCTGAAGACCTATAAGGGGAACATTCTCTTCTCATCTCACGACCATGAGTTTATCCAAACCGTGGCCAACCGCATCATCGAACTGACGCCCAACGGCATTATCGACAAGATGATGGAGTATGACGAATACATCGCTTCCGAACACATCAAGGAGCTGCGTTTGAAAATGTATGGAGACCGGTACTGAAACACCACGCTTGCCTGAGAACACTTTCCCCGATGCCGAAAATCGTCCCGGTCGAAAATCGCGGACGGTCGTCGCATTGTCTCTGCTGTTGTATATCTTCCTCATCTCTCTTTGTATGGGAGTCGGCATGGCAATCGTCGGCTTGTTCGGTGTCGGAAAAGAAATGCCTTATTCCTTCGAGGAGCACTTCGTGGTTCAGGGCATCATGCTTTTGAGTGCTTTGCTGCCTGCACCGCTATGTCTTCGTCTTGAGAATAAGACTTTTGCCGACTTGGGCTTGACGTTACGGGGGTATGTACCCGACCTGTGGCGGGGAGCATGGATCGCCTCCATACTCCTCGTTGCCGGGTTTCTTCTGAATCTTGCGATGGGAGCCGTCGAGATTACGGATTTCCAAATAGATCCCTCTTCGATTCTTGCCTCATGGTTTTTCTTTTTACTGGTGGCCTTGTTCGAGGAAATCGTTGTGCGCGGCTATGTGTTGGGGCGTCTGTTGAATGCGGGGATGAATCGTTTTCTCGCTTTATTCCTTTCGTCGGCTCTCTTTTCCGCATTGCATTTGGCCAATCCGCACGTTGCTCTCTTGCCCTTGCTCAACCTCTGGTTGGCCGGAGTGTTGTTGGGAGGTTCTTATATTTATACGCGCAACCTCTGGCTGCCGATTTCCCTTCATCTCTTTTGGAATTGGATTCAAGGCCCCTTGTTGGGCTATTCCGTCAGCGGTCAGGAAATTGTGGTGCCGACGCTTACCTTACGACTGTCGGACAATACGCTGATCAACGGCGGAGAGTTTGGTTTTGAAGGTTCTGTCCTCTGTACCGTTTTGCTTGCCATGGCCGGCATTCTAATCGTCTTGCGCTACTCCCGCCATACTCAATGAAATGCGCTTGCGCTCACGGTCGATTCCTATCACCTTGACCGTAACCCGTTGCTGAACGCTTACAACTTCGGCCGGATTGTTGATGTATCGGTCTGCTAATTGTGACAGGTGTATCAGCCCGTTTTCTTTGATGCCGATATCCACGAAAGCTCCGAAGTTCGTCACGTTGCCGACGATGCCCGGCACTACCATTCCTACCTGCAAGTCGTCGATGGTGCGTATGCGCCGGTCGAACTCAAAGACCTTTATCGCTTTGCGCGGATCGCGTCCCGGCTTATCCAGCTCCTGCATGATGTCCCGCAGCGTGGGGAGCCCGACTTGTTCCGTCAGATAGCGATTGAGGTCTATGCTTTCCCGCAATGAGCGATTGGCGATGAGTTCCTCCACGTTGCAGTGCAAATCTTTCGCCATCTGCTCCACGAGGCCATATCTCTCCGGGTGTACGGCAGTGTTGTCCAGCGGGTGTTTCGCTTCGGGAATGCGGAGGAATCCGGCACATTGTTCAAAAGCCTTAGCACCAAGACGATGCACGCCACGCAGCTCCTCGCGCGAGCGAAAAGCACCATGCTCCGCACGGTAATCCACGATGCGTTGTGCCAATTGTTCGCCCAATCCGGAAACGTAGGTCAGTAATTGTGTGCTCGCCGTGTTCAGATTCACGCCCACGGCATTGACGCAATGTTCCACTGTGCGGTCGAGTGCCTTTTTCAGCTTGCCTTGATCCACATCGTGTTGATATTGCCCCACACCGATGGATTTAGGGTCGATTTTCACCAATTCGGCCAGCGGATCCATCAACCTTCGGCCTATCGACACGGCGCCACGCACGGTGACATCGTGGTTGGGAAACTCTTCGCGGGCCACTTTCGAGGCCGAGTAAATCGAAGCACCCTGTTCGCTCACGGCAAAGACGGGCAGAGGGCGACCGAAATCCATGGCTCCGATGAAGTCTTCCGTTTCCCGTCCGGCGGTTCCATTGCCGACGGCGATGGCTTCGATGCCGTAGTCGGCAATCATTTTTTGCAGTTGCGAT
>JBHAEN010000254.1:0-36643 GCA_041855645.1 Bacteroides sp.
CCACCATACGCAGACTCGGAATGTTGGTCACGACACGCAACGTGGTTAACAAACGGCGATAGGTGGTGTATTGCAAATCACCGGGATAAAGCAACTTAAACGGTACGACGTCGCGAGAGACATAATAGGCCGGAAGTGCCGTTGGATTAACCACTTGCGGCACGTTTGAATAACTTTTGCTTTCACTGTAAGCCCCCGTCAGATAGAAATTGGTACGCAGAGCTTTTATTTCACCCAATTCGAAGTCGATCTCTACACCCCGGTTGATCGAAGTATTCGTATTTCCCACTGCATTCATCGAAGCATACAGTGTATCTACTCGTTCGGGACGGGAGAAATCGACAGTCGTGGGCTGTCCGGGATTGATGACGAGTCCCGATGCCTGTGAGAAATAACCGGCAGTATAAGTTACGTATTGTGGGAGGTTCCCAAAACCGTTTCCGGTTTTGTCATGGAAGGCCACGATGCTCAACCTTCGGTTATCCGGAAGATTCAAATCTACGCCAAGCTCCAGTTTTCGATTGGTGGCATTGGTTATTGTTTTATTTTTCAAGCCCTCAACCACATGAGTGTGATACATGAGTATTTGCCCGACAGGGTCTGACTGCGGCATATAATTAGCCACGATTCTGTCCGTATATCTTTTGTCGGGATAAAGGTGGTTCAATCCCGGCGTTTTGGAATTCAATCCGTAGCCGCCACGCAGAGTAATCGTCCGGCCGAGGGCGAGAGCGGCGTTTATTCGAGGTGAAAGCGAGAATGTCCGCTCTTCCGCCCAAGGCTGCTGTGCCGTGAAGCGAAGACCGAATTGTATCTTGAGCGACCGACGATGCCCCATGTTCCAGCGGAAGTTGTCTTCCGCATAAGCCGCGAACTGGTGAATGCCCGGTATGTCATAGAAGGGACGGGGACGACCATCGTTGTTCGGGCGCAAAGGATAACGATCGTCATCGTTGTAATAGCCTCGCGCACGATTCCAGTCGTAACTGTAGTTCATCCCTACTTTGAAGTTCTGATAAGTGTCGCCCAGTTTTACCCCAAAGGCGTTGTTTACTTTAGCGTAGAAATTGCCCGGTGCGCTGATCGTACCTCCGGAGGCCGGATAAGAACTTTTCTCGTAGGAAACAAGATGGTAGCCCGTCTCCGTGGCCGTAAGTATGGGCAAGAAACCACTCGGATTGGCGACAATGGTACTGCTCCTGCTTTCCACCCGGTTGTATGAGAAGCCCAGCGTGTAGTCCAAATTGCGGGAAAGAGGCATATCGAGTTTGACTTTTCCGTTATGCGATAGCGAGAGCGTTCCGTTATCGGTTTTATTAAAGGTTCCGTCCTGAATGGCATCGGGATCTTTGCCGTTCCAGTCTTTCGCCATGACATAGCGCACACGTGTAGTGGTGTTCCATTTCTTTGTAATGTCCCTACTGAAACTCAGTCCGAAAGTGTACCGGTCGAACGAACGGGTTTTGTTTCGAGGATCTCCCCAAGCCTGTGCATAGTCTATATTGACATTGACTATTCCGGCGTTCTCTTTCAGTTGAAAACCTTTATTTGCCGAGTAGTTCATCGTTCCCGGGTCGATTTTTGCCCGGAGCTGCCAAGGTGTTTTACCCGTCCGAGAGTGAACAACGACCAGTCCCGAAGTCAGGTCTCCATATTCTGCGGACGGGATGCCCCGCACGACTTCTACAGTTTCGATATTGTCCGCGCTGATGAGCCGTAAGTCCGTCCCCGTAAAAGCGGTGGGCGAGAATCCGCCCGCTGAGAGTTCGCCGTTGTTGGACATCGGCACACCGTCCACCACAATATTCGCGCCGAATGCACTCGTGGCATTATTGGAAAGTGTGCGGATCTGCAGATTGCTTTGGGAGATAAGGTTGGGATTCTGCATCAGCTGGCCGGGTATGAGCTGCATGATATCAGCCAGACTCATTGCTTGAAGATGGTCTATGGCTTGTCTGCCGATTACGGACGAAGTCGACTCGCCGGGCGACTTCTGTTTCGCCACCACCACGACTTCGTTGAGCGACAGCGAAGAGGCTGACAAGTGCCAAACTAAATCCACGTTGCGTTCCACGATAATCTGCCGCTCGAGGGTTTCAAAACCGACATACTGCACCTTAACGGAATAACTACCCGAGGGGACATGCCTGATTACGGCATAGCCTTCACCATCGGCTATGGCATAGGCATTGATGGAGGGAATGATTACCGTCGCCATCGCTAAAGGTTCATTGTTGCTTTTGTCGAGCAGACGGATTCGTATATCGCAGCCTCTGCTTTGTTCGGCCTTGCGCCCTTCTTTGAGTGGAGGAACGACATGCACCTGTGCCAAAACGAGGGATGTACACAACCAACAAAGCATTGTTCCGGCGAACAATCTTTGTTTTATTTTTTTTTGTTCCATAAGACTTAATCTTCTAACCAACCCTATATCAGTTGTATTTGCGCTCGCAAAGAAAGTATATTCCACTCACTTAAAGAAAATAAACATACATTTCGAGCAAAAATACCTACAAATAGGTATGCCGTCAAAGTGAACGAAAAAAAAGACGGCGACGGACGAAGAAAGCCCCGCCACACAATCTCCGGCATGAAAAATCGTCTGTCCGGTGACACAGCTCTGAGAATATTGTTCTACCTTTGGACACGACTTCCGAACTCAACTTCTCCGATATGGCACACCGACTGAACACCAACAAGCAATTCATGATAGGCAACGGACTGCTGGCCTTCGCCGTAATTTTCGTCGTAGTAATCTTCATTTACATGAGCATGCGTCTTCAGCAGAAAGACAAGGCCGAAAGGCGTTTCATCGAGACTTACGCCATCAGCCTCGAACGGGGTTTTGCGGGCGATTCCGTGGCATTGTTCGTGAACGACAGCCTTCTGCTGCGGCAGACCGTGACGACGGAGCCGCTGACCGTCACGTTCGGGCGTTTTGCCGAACAGAGTGCCCTGCTCATCGTCGACGAGCGGACGGAGCTGGTGTCCACCTTCGAGCTGAGCGAAAACGGAGGATCCTATCGTTTCGAAAAAGACGGCGACGAAGTAAGGCTCTTCCCCCGCTGAATAGGGGAACGGACTTCTCCGACGAACGAACATCAAACCCATCCTATGACGACATCGTACATTTCAGACGATGGGCTCCTCATGCACCGGCGTTTTGTAAAACTATTTCATCATTCTTCGCGAGGTCGGTTTCGGAATCGGTCGTGATTTCGACCCTCTCCAAAGTCCCTCCGGGAGGGCGTTTCCGAAATGCGTGCATTTCACGTCTGAAACACGTGCATTTCAGACGTCAGACACGCGCATTTCAGATGTCAAATGCACGTGTTTCAGACGTGAAATGCACGCGATTCGGAAATCGAGGAAAAGCATGTAAAGAAAAGAGAGCATCGGAGGTGAATCGGGACAGGCGGAAAAACGCTCAAGCGGGGATTTGTTTTTCCTCAAAAAAATCGGATAGGCTCATTGACGGCATGGGGAATGGGGCGAACAGAAGCTCTATGCTTTTAGCGGATGGCAATAACAAGCAGCCGGATAAAAGTCGGACATTCTCAGCGGGAAAGGACTCGAAAAAGTTCTCCGAAGGAACCGAAGCGGCGCTTCTTTCCGCCTTGATGAAGAATAAGTTCCGTGGGCGAAAGGGCTTGCAAACGCGGAGTTTCGGGACGGTTGTCGCCCCCGTCGGGGATGGCGGAACAGCCCGCACGGCGCAAAGCATTCATCGTCCAATAGCGAAGGACGGGGTCGGCGGCTTCGAGCACGACGCGTCGCAGGCTTTCCGTCTGCGCCAGATAAACTCCCCGTTCGGGATGGAAACCGATGTCGGGATGGACGAACAGGCGTTCCATCCCTCCGTTCAGCACCATGTCTTCGGTGGTTCCGCACCTCAAGCCTTCTTCGCGGGAAAGCAGCCACAACTTGTCGGCCAAAGCCAGAGCCTGCTCGATGTCGTGCGTGGAGAGCAGAATGGCCTTCCCCTGTTCGGCGGCAAGGCGATGAAGCAGACTCATCACCTCGATGCGGCTCACGACATCGAGAAAAGCCGTAGGTTCATCGAGCAGAATGAGCGGACATTCCTGCACCAATGCCTTTGCGATGAAAGCCTTCTGACGTTCTCCGTCGGAAAGTTCGGCCATGCGGCTCCGCGCCTTGGACGTCATGCCGACAGCTTCCAATGCTTCATCGACCCGTGCACGGTCGTGTCGCCGCAAACGTCCGAAGAACCCCGTGTGCGGCTGTCTGCCCAAGGCGACAAGTTCGCTGACCGACAAGCCGCCCGTCTGCGTTTTGTCCGTCAGCACCATGCCTATCGTGCGCGACCGTTCTCTCTCGGAATAACGGCCGAGCGGGCGTCCCATCAACATGATTTCGCCTTTCAGAGGCGGCTGCAAAGCCGACAAGGTGCGCAGCAACGTCGACTTTCCGCTTCCGTTGGCCCCGAGCAGGCAGGTCAACTCTCCGGCATGCAGGGTGAAGGAGAGCCGTTCGTGGACAGGCTTTTCCGTCCGCCCCGTGCGATAACCGATGCACAGTTCCCGTGCGGTAATTACTTCTTGTTCCATCAGTTGAAGTATTGTATTTTTCGCCGGTTCACAATCACGTAGATAATCACCGGAGCTCCCAGAACGGGAGTGACGGCATTGATGGGGAGAATACCCGCTTCGCCCGGAAGTATGCAGAGAAGATTGCAGAGCAGGGCAACCGCACTTCCCGTCAACAGGGTGACGGGCAGGAGCGAGTTGTGATTCGATGTGCCCAGCATCAGCCGGGCCATGTGGGGAACCGCCAATCCGATAAACGAAACGGGACCGCAAAAAGCCGTCGTGACCGCCGTGAGAAGTCCGGTGGCCAGCAGCAGCAGATTACGCGTGCGGCGGATGTTGACTCCCAGATTCTCCGCGTAACGCGGCCCCAGAAGCAGGGCGTTGAGCGGCTTGACAAGAAGAACGGACAGCAGCAACCCCGCCGAACAACACAGCGCGAAATAAGGCAACTGCCGCAGAGACACGCCTCCGAAATTGCCCATTCCCCAGATCATATAAGAGTGCACTCCTTCCGCCGTGGCGAAGAAGTTGAGCAACGAAATGGCCGAAGAAGTGATGTAACCGATCATGATGCCCGTGATGAGCAACATAATGTTGCTTTTAATCAGTGTGGAGAAAAAGAGTATCAAACTCATGACCATCACGGATCCGGCAAAGGCGCCGAGAATCACGGACACGAACCCCGACAGGCTGAAAGCACCCGCCGCGATACTCCCGCCGCCGGCCAGCATCACCAAAGCCACGCCGAGACTGGCTCCCGAACTGATGCCCAAAATGGACGGGCCGGCCAACGGATTGTTGAAAGCCGTCTGGAGCATCAGCCCCGAAGCAGCCAAGGCCGCCCCGCAGAACAGGGCCGTGACGGCCTGCGGCAGGCGCGATTCCCAAACGATGAACGCCCAGCTCTCTTTTTCCGCTTCTCCGCCCGCAAGTATCCGCCATACGGCTTCGGCCGGGATGGACACGGAACCCCAAAGCAGATTGCCCGCCATGAGCAGCAGAATGACTGCCGCAAGCAACGCTCCCCAAAGGAATCCTTTACTTTTCAACAAGCTCATTTCCGGCAAGAATCAGTTGTTTTCTTTCAACGGAGTGTAGTAGCGCAACTCGTTGCCTTCGAGCAGACCGGGATGAAAAATCCCGATCAGATTCTGCAACAGCAAGTGCGGATGAAACGGAACTTCCTCGTAAAAAGGAATCCGGTGAGTATTGCAGCCGAAGATGTTCCGTTCCTTGAAAGCCTTAAATCCCGCATAGGGAGAGAACTCCCGGCTCAGTTCGGAGTACGTCTTGTCGGCCGCCTGATTATAACGAATCAGCCAGAAATCGGCTTGTTCGCCCCGCTCGAATATCTTCTCGAAGGGATAAGGCAGCGAGCCGCCATGGGTGTCGTCGGCGAAAATGTAGTCGGCACCGGCGTCGGCATAAAGTCCGGCGATGGTGCTTCGTCCGCCGGGCGTGTACCACACGGCGTTGTTTTTCAGGTCGCACATCACGGAAGGACGGCGAGACTGCCCCGCCGCGAGCCGCTTCAACTCCTCGTAACGGCTTTCCACCGCAGCAAACAGGCTGTCGGCCGTTGCCCGATGTCCGAAGAGCAGTCCGTAGAAACGCATCCATTCGGCGCGCCCCAAAGCGGAGTTCTCCATGTAGTCGGCACATTCGATAATCGGCACTTCGAGTTTTTCCACCCTTCCGTAGCCTCCGCTATTCTCAAACGGAGAGAGGAGAATGGCATCGGGACGCAAGTCGATGAGCCGCTCGATGTCGGGATTCATGCCGTCGCCCAAATCGGCGATACGCCCTTCGGCACAGCCGGTCTTCACCTCAGCCAGCTTTATGTATTTCAAGTCGCACACGCCGGCAACGCTGTTCAATGCCCCGAGTTCTTTGAGCAGACTGCAATGCACGGAGGAATAGACCACGGACTTGAGGAGCGGCGTGCGCACCACGCTCCCTTCAGGCAGGCTGTCGGGCAAGGGCAGCCGCCTGTCGACCAAGACGTAAGTGTGCAGTATTTTGGCCGTGTCCCACGGATTGCGCAGGCGCGCAACGGTATATCCTTCGTACTCGACGAGAGTCAGATTCCCGGCATGACGCAAGAGAATCGTGTCGCCATCGCCCGAAGCAGCGGCACTTCTGCCGCTCCCTCCGCCGCAGGCGGAAAGAAGCAGCGAGAGCGCGCAGAGCACACACAGGGGGAAGATGACCTTTTTTCTCATGCCATCGGATTACAAAAAGCGCAGGTTCGTGGTATAATAACCCGTTTCATACTTTTTCTTGAACGCCCCCTCAAGAGAGTACACGAAGACTTCATTCAGGCTGTTATAAGGCTGATCGATGATGAAAACTTCGTTGCTGCGCCGGTTGACCACAATGCCTCCGGCATTCTTGAAATTGGCGATGTCCGTGAAAGTCTTGGTTTCTTTCGTGGTCATATCGTAGACTCCGATTTGTTTGGGAAGCGTTCCGTAATACGGAGAAAAGATGAAATAAATCTTATTGCCGGCCATGGCCACTTTATTGGCGTTGAAGAGAGAAGTTACGACGTCGGTGGCCGGGTCGATGGATTGCAAGGTAGGATTGATTGTTTTCCCATGATCGCCCGAAGAGATGAAATAGACTTTGCCGTCTTCTCCCGTCAGACAAACGTCATAGGGGTTGAGAACGACCTTCAGTTCTTTGGTTTTGGTGAAATTCGCCAAATCGACAACCGCAACCTTATCTTCTTTGCCAAAACCGGAGATGTTGACATACAGTTTATTGTTGGCGGCGGTCAAGGCTTCAGGGTAGTTGCCCACGGCGATTTTTCCGGTAACTTCAAGGCTCAGCGTATCCAGTTTCGACACCGTGCCGTCGTAGGCCGTAAAATAGACGAAGCCTCCCGCACAGGCCAAGTAACGCGGCGACACGGATTTCCCCTCACCGTCGGCAAGCGGCAGTTTCTTGATTCTTTTTCCGTTTCTGTCCATGATTTCGATTTTCGCAGACGAAGCGCAAGCGGCATACACCTTTGATCCGTAGACCTGAAGATCCTGCACATCGCCGATGCCTTCGCCGTTGGCCGTGTTAAAGAGGTCCGCCGTCAATTTTCCGGTTTGGGCATCATACCACTGAATGGACCCGTTGTTCTGATTGTAATTACCGGTGTTGATGACGTAAGCGCCGTTGGTTTGGGATTCCGAGGGATCGATGACAGGCAGATTGACATCGTCGTCTTTGCTGCAAGCGGTGAAAGCTCCGGCCAGTAAAGCCATGACGAGCAGTTTGTTTCCGTACTTTCTCATTGTTCGTTGTTTTTAAGATGTTATAAATTATACTGAATGGTTATTCTGTAATGACGGCCCGGCATGGGGTAGAAGCGTACGATTTCGTAGTTCCTGCCCCCCAGATTTCTGGCATCCAGCTGTAAGCGGAGTTCCTGTTTCTTCCGGCGAAAAGAGCGTGACAGGGATAAGCCGAAGTCCGTATAAGGCTCGATCCGGTTGGACGGCAAATTCTGCCCAAGCGTAAATCGTTCGGAAGCATACGTCAGGGTAAAGGTCAGATCGGCATACGGATTCCCCAGTGTCAGACTGTTCGATCCGGAATGTTTGGGAGTATAAATAATCTGATTGCGCCATGTTTTCGAGCTTCGGTCGGTTACATCTTCGGCAAACATCAGGTTGTACGTTCCCGTCAGATGAATACGCCAAGCCGGAGAAAAGGATTTTTCAGCCGCCCAATTCATGTCGACGCCCAACGTTTCCACTTTGCCTACATTCATCATTTTCCAAACAAACATGGTCGGTATGGCCACTATCTTATCGGTCACACGATTGTAATAGGCATCGAACGAAAGGCTCAAGAAATCAATCCGAGACGAAGGGCGAGCAGCCCAAGTAGCTCCGACATTGATTTGACGCGTGCTTTCCGGACGCAGTTTGCTGTTGCCTATCAGACGATAGTAAAGGTCATTGAACGTAGGTACACGGAAAATATCTTTGTAGGCCATCCGCAAACGCAGTCCGAAATCGAAAGGTTTCCAGGACAGGCTGAGGGCAGGAGAAAGATGTTTGCGGTCGGGAGCCGCCTCTCCCGTGCGGACGTTCTCGGTTATAAACGTGTTAAGCAGCGAAGCGGTCGCCGTGAAACGGTTGCCCCGATAGTGTGCCGCCAATGCGGTAAGCAGGGTGTACCGCTTGGGATACTGTGCATTCTCCAGTGTGGTCGATAAATAATTATGGGCGAAATCTTGCGCCAGCGACACGGAAAGCCCTTCGAGCGGCGAATGCCACAACGTGGCCGACAAGTAGGTTTCGGTCTGCCTGAAACGGTCGTCGGTAATGCCCGAAGACTCTACGTTGTGGTTTCTGTTCCAAGTATAATTGAACTTTCCGTTCGCCTGCATTTTCCACCGTTCGGAAAAACGGTTTTCGTATTTCAGCTGTCCGAAATAATTTCGGTCGTAAAGTCGCTCAACGGTATATGGATTGTCATAAATCACTCCCCCGGGCAGTCCGCGATCGGAATCGAACAGATAGAGCTTTGCGCCGAGATCTTGCTTCGACGAGAGCCGGGCGGCCAGATTGGCTTCGGCGCGATACGTCCGAATGTCGCTGTTGTTGCGCTTCGAACGGATGAGCGTCTGCTCATTTTTCATCGTGAACGGATAGGAACCGTCGGCACGCAAAGCCTCGACATAGGCAGAGACAACGTGCCGGCCATAAAGCTGCCGGGCATAGAATAAGGAAGGATTCAGCAAGCCGTATGAACCGGCCTTGAAAGAAGCGGCCAACGAATAGGGTCTTTCTTCAAAATCCGGACGAATGGTTTCGATGCTCAATGCGCCGGCCGAAGCGAACATTTTGGCAGTCTGGTAAATATTATCGCTCTGCCCGATGTTAAGTATCAACGTTCCGACGTTATTCAACGAAAAGCGGGAGATGTCCACCTGACCGGACTGGCAATCGCTGACCACCACCCCGTCATAGCTGACCGCGGTATGCTGTGCACCCAGACTCCGCACGGAAACGGTTTTCAAACCGCCGACACCGCCATAATCTTTGACCTGCACCCCGGAGAAGTAGCGCAAAGCATCGCCCAAGTCGGTGACTCCCAGCCGTTCCCACTCTTGCTTTTTCATCTGTTGCAGGGGCGAAGTCGAGGCATAGCTCACAGGCATTCTCCTCCCCTCCACTCCCACCTCAGGAATGGCATGCGTTTTTCCGGCAATGGTATCGCTTGCCTGCTGTGCGCACACCACAGGCATCGCGACCGGCATAAGCAGGCAGCAGCAGAACCTCAGGGAGAGGAATCGGCTCCAAACGATTCGGATCATAGGCATGTCTGTCAATCAGTCTCGTGCATCCTGTCCTCGAAGATGCGACGAATAAAGGTTTTGCAGGTCTTCTGACTTACTCCGCGGGCAACCGCCTTCCCATTGCAACGTCATCGCGCAACAGTGGCCAAATGAGGTGTGTGGTTGCCATCGTTATCAGGATGGAGCTCACAGCAGCGGGACTGTTCGGGATTCTCACCCGATTCTCTTTTCAGGAAGCGTACCGAAAGGCAGGCTTCGCACAAAACCGGGACAAAGATATAACATTCCCTTACAGTTCGCATAAAACAGAGAAAGAAATGAGATTTCATCCCCAAAAAGAAAAAAGGCGTCCGGAAAGCAATCGCTCCGACGCCTTTGGGAAGAACAGGCATAAAACGGCCTGTATAATCGAGCCGGGTTTATTTAACGGCTTCTATTTTACCGCTGTAAGCCGACCAGCCTGAAGCACTTTTGTATTTTTCCACACTCGCCGCAGGCACTTTAATCGCTGCTGTCGAGGGGAATACTTCCGAGCTGATGACCGGAGGTTCGGTTCCTTCCATCGTGACGGTTTGTATCTGCGTATTGGCCAAGGCGCGGAAGTGAATGGTTGTTATCGCGGCGGGAAGGGTGATCGCTTTTAGCTTGACATTGTGCGTCAGCATATTTTGGTTGAGCACCCGAATCGAGGCCGGAATGTGGAGCACATCAATTTCCGGACATCGCTCAAAACAACTGTTGCCGATGCCGGGCATCTCTTCCGCCACAGCCTCATTCCCCGAGGGCTTTTCCCCGTAAACGGACACGGTTGTCAATTTCTCGCATTTGTAGAAAGCTCTGTCTTTCAAATCTCTGATGCGGTTGGGCAGTCTGACTTCCCGAATGCCGCTTCCTCTGAAAGCCTCGATTTCGAGCTGTTCCACCTTTTCGGGAATGGTGACGGCAGTCAATCCGCGAGTTTCCTGAAAGGCTTGAATGCCGATTTTCTTCAAGACGGCGGGAAGTTCGATTTTCGTAATCGCGGAAAGCTCAAAAGCCGATTGGGGGATTTCCGTGATTTGGGTTTCTTTCAGATTTACCTCTTTCAGACGGGCGCATTGGGCAAATGCGTACGAGCCGATTGCGGTCAACGCCGGCGGGAAGTCGATTTCCTCAAGCGCGGATTTGAAAAAAGCGTCGTTGCCGATGCGTTGCAGGGCAGGCGGAAGAACGACTTTCTTTATTTTCTTGCCTTTGAAGGCTTCCGCCCCGATTTCGACCACATTTTCGGGCAAGGTGAGGGTTGCGTAGTCGTCGCCCGTCAGTGTTTTCAGCACTCCTTTTTCCACAGTCACGGGAACCTTGTGCACTTCAAAGGTGGCGGTCTTTCCTTCTACCGTAACCGTCAGCACAAGAGTGCCCGAAGGCTGTTCGGCTTTATAGCCGCTCACTTCTTTTCCGGTCACGGTTATCGGCCTTTTCGTTCCGTCGTCATAGTTTCCATAAACCTGAAGTCCGCCAAGATCGAGAGCTTCGTTCAGTGCGTAGTAAAGATGTGAAGGAGTTTTTTCGATACGGATACTCTCCAGTTTCGCCTCGCCTGCCGGCTGTGGGTCTGAAGAGCCGCAAGAAAAAATACAGATACTCAAAACGCCCAAAATCAGCGCATGATTCATCCGGCGGGTAAACAGTTGGTTTGTTGTTGTCATTGAAATGTTAAGTTTTAGGTTATTAGCACTATAATGCCCTGCAAAGGCAGGTATATCCTCAAGAGGACAGGAGGCCGTCGGCATCCTTTTTCATGTTTTTTACGAATCTTTACCGGCTTAGGGCTGCGTGTCGCCCTGCCGCGCGGTCACAGCAGGCGATAGACATTGCCGGCCGAAGCACGGACGACGCCTTTCATTTCCAACTCGAACAGCAGAGCGTTGACTTTCTGCACAGGCATTCCGGCAGCCATGGCCAGCATGTTGAGTTGGCTGTTTTCTTCTTTCTCCAGCAGTGTGGCGATGTGGCGTTCTTCTTCCGTGAGGTCGACGAAGAGGCTGCGCTGCACGGCTTCCGTTTTTCTCGCGGCTGTTCCGACATCCCAACGCATGGCTTGTACGAAGTCTTCCGCGGCAAGCAGCAACGAGGCTTTGTTGTCGCGCAGTAAGAGATTGCAGCCTTTGGAATATTCATCGGTTACCCGTCCCGGAAAAGCGAAACAGTCGCGATGATAGCTTCCGGCCAATTCGGCCGTGATGAGCGAACCTCCTTTCTCGGCCGATTCGACGACAATGGTGGCATCGGCCATGCCGGCCACGATGCGATTTCGGCCGACGAAGTTGTAACGGTCGGGCTGTGTGCCCGAAAAGAATTCGGAAAGCAATCCGCCATTGCCGCGCACCATGTCGGTCGCAACACTTCGATGTGCATCGGGATAAATGCGGTCGAGTCCGTGGGCCAGCACGCCGACGGTAGGCAGCCCATGGGCAAGAGCCTCACGATGGGCGCAGATGTCGATGCCGTAAGCCAGTCCGCTGACCACCAACACGTCGGGACAAAGGTCTTTAAGTTCGCGGAGGAAAATGGAACAAAGCTGTGCGCCGTAGGCCGTAGCCTTTCGGGTCCCCACCATGTTGATGACGCGCAGCGCGTTCAGGTCTGCACTTCCTTTATAGAACAGTGCAACGGGAGCGTCGGCACATTCGCGCAAACGCGAAGGATAGTCCGCATCATTCCACGTCAGGCAACGGACATGATTGCGAGAAAGGAACTCCATTTCCCGCTCGGCGCGGGCAAACGCCTCCGGACAATCCAAGGCCTTCAGCACACGCGGACCGATGTCGGGGAACAAAGAGGGCAGCTCCGCCCGACGGCGAAAGACATCGACGGCACTCCGCATTCCTTCGACCAGGCGTTTGGCACCGACGCGCCCGATGCCCGGAATCAGGGTAAGGGCAATGCTGTGGAGCTGTTCCTCCGAAGAACTCATGATAGATAGGGGGCAAAAATTTCGTCGAACATTTTGCCGTCGCTCAACCGGCCATTGACGATGCTCACGGTTTCCACAACGCCCTTCACCGCCAGTTTGCCGTCGCTCTTGCGGAAGATGTCCTGATGAAACACGTATTTGATGCCTTCCTTCTGCAAGGCCAGTTTGCAGACGAACTCGTCGCCGCTCTTCAAAGGCGTCTTGAAAGCCATGCTGATGCGTGCCACCACCGTGTCTATGCCCTTGTCGTGCAGTTCGGCAAAGCTGATGCCGGCAGAGAGAAGAAACTCGTGGCGCGCATGCTCCAGATAATGTTGATAGTTCGCGTTGTTCACAATGCCTTGCAGGTCGCACTCATAGTCGCGCACCTTCATGGTCAGTTCGTAGATGTAATTCATCAGTCGTTAAGTTTTAGTTATTGAATATATAATAAGGGAGCGGGCAAACCGCCTTTCGGCGGGGTTGCGCTCCGTTTTTCCGTCAGGTCAGTTTCTTGAATTTTTTAAGTTCTTCCGTGGACACCAGTTTGTAGAGTTTGTCGCTCGGACGTATTTTTTCGATTTTCATCGAGAAGTGTTCTCCTTTCTTCACGGTTTGCACGGGTTCGAGCTTCACGCGCGCCTCGTCGAGCGTCACGAACAGTGCTCCGGTGGTCGGGCCGGTGATGAGCAGCTTGTCGCCCACATTCAGTTCGGCGGCTTCGACCAGAAACTCCGCCACCCCGATGTTGGAAAAATACTTCACGCCCTTGCCCACGTATATCTTACGCTCCGTGGCTTCCGAGCCGTAGTTGCGGCTCCACTCTCCGAGCCGTTGCCCTAGATAATAGCCGTCCCAGAATCCGCGATTGAAGACGGTGCGCAGGCGTTCGTCCCATGCGGCAATCTTTTCGTCGGTAAAGGTTCCTTCAAGGTTGGCGCGTATGGCTTCTTTGTAACATTCCACCACCGTGCGCACATATTCGGGGCCGCGTGCACGCCCTTCGATCTTGAAAACCCGCACGCCGGCCTCCATCATTTTGTTCATGAAATGTATGGTTTTCAGGTCTTTCGGCGACATGATGTATTCGTTGTCTATCTCCAGTTCCACACCGGTTTCCTTGTCGCGCACCTCGTACGAACGGCGGCAGGCCTGCATGCACGAACCGCGATTGGCGGAATGATTCATTTCGTGGAGCGACAGGTAGCACTTGCCCGAAACGGCCATGCACAACGCACCGTGGCAGAACATTTCGATGCGTATCGGCTTCCCGCCGGGACCGCAGATGTTTTCCTCGCCGATGTGACGGTAGATTTCGGCCACTTGGTCGAGGTTGAGTTCACGCGCCAACACCACGACGTCGGCAAACTGCGCGTAGAATTTCAAGGCCTCCACGTTCGAGATGTTGAGCTGAGTGGACAGGTGCACCTCCTGCCCGATCAGGCGGGCATAGTGCATCACCGCCACATCGGCGGCGATGACGGCAGAGATGCCGGCCTGCTTGGCGGCATCGACAATGGTACGCATCAGGCTGATGTCGTTATCGTAGATGATGGTATTCACCGTCAGGTAACTTTTCATGCCGTGTTCGTCGCAGGTGCGGGCGATTTCGTGCAAATCGTCGATGGTGAACGTATTGGCCGAACGGGCGCGCATGTTCAGATTCTCGATGCCGAAGTATATGGAGTCCGCTCCGGCTTGAATGGCTGCGGCCAACGACTCGCGCGAGCCGACGGGCGCCATGATTTCAAAATCGTCGATGGTGATGTTGTTCATTGATTGGCTGTAAAATAGATAAAAGTAACGGATGGCAGGCACGGTTTGTTCGCTCACCCCGTCCGTTCGTTGCGTTTGCCGTTGCAAAGATGGGCATTTCCATCGGTGCAGGCAACCCCCAAGGAAGGAATTATTATTCCGGGGCGTCATTCGGCGCAAGTGAGTGTTTTGATTTCGCAACGATAAGTTTTTTCCGCATCCATCCTCAAATCCCCGTTTTTCGTTTATCTTTGTTCCGGCAACCCAACGAAAATCGACGGATCATGAAGAGAAAAACAGTAATCAATACGGACAAATACAGCGTTCATACGGGCTAAAAGAACCGCATGAAGAACCTCTATACAGCAAAAGGCTGCGAATCCTACGGGATTTTGCAGCCTTTTTTGTTGAAAAAACGGAAGATTTTCGGTTAAACAGCGTCACGGGCGTTTTAGCAAAAACACTATGAACGTTTTTGCAAAAACGACACCTTTTTTTGTTCAAAAACGGATTTGACGAAGTCGAAAAATCAGTCTGCATTTTTTATCGAAAGAGAAGGACGGGCAGACAAGACCGTCACGGGACGATAAAATAAACTGACAATCCGAAAGCAGAAAAAAAATCCGGACGAACGACGGGAATCGTTCTTTTTTCACGCTCGTGCGAAAGAAAAACAAAAAAGATTTATCTTTGTCATTGGAAATTTCGGTGTCGTCTTTCCACTTCCACGGAACAGACGGTGAAAAGGGAATCAGGTGCAAATCCTGAACAGACCCGCTGCTGTAAGCTCCACCACGGTTTCCCGATAATACTCAACATCCACTGCCTGTCAAAGCCACAGGCGGGAAGGGCATCGGGCAAACGGAGCAAGTCAGAAGACCTGCCGAGATGGAATCTCTTACCTCCTCCGGGATTAGGAGGTAAAAGATGACGATGTATGTTTAGCTTTATTTTTTACAACCATGTGCTCCCTGTCGCCGGGGAGTGAAGCACATGCTATTGTCATTACTATGAAGAAAGTGTATCAACCGACACTTCTCGCCTGCGTGGCCGCCTTTGTTTTCGGCGCGGGCGAGCATGTTCGTGCCCAGTCGAGGCTCGACAGCCTGCAACGGCTCCCCGAAGTCACCGTCGTGGCCCAACCCTACCGGGAGGTCATTCCCGCCCAACGGCTCACGGGCAAGGAGCTCCGTTCGCTCAACAGTTTTTCGGTGGCCGATGCCATCCGCTACTTCTCCGGCGTGCAGATAAAGGACTATGGCGGCATCGGCGGACTGAAAACGGTGAATGTGAGGAGCATGGGCACACATCACGTGGGCATCTTCTACGACGGCATTCAGTTGGGTAACGCCCAGAACGGGCAAATCGACCTCGGCAAATTCTCGCTCGACAACATGGAGGAACTTTCGCTCTACAACGGACAAAAGAGCGAAATTCTGCAACCGGCCAAAGATTTCGCCTCGTCGGCGTCGGTCTATTTACGGTCGCGCACGCCGAAATTCGATCCCGGCAAGCGTCATAACCTGCGAGCGTCTTTCAAGACCGGTTCGTTCGGGCTGGTCAATCCTTCGCTGCTCTACGAACATCGGTTCAACCACAGACTCAGCGCATCCGTAAACGGAGAGTTCGTCGACGCCACGGGGAAATACCGCTTCCGCTACAAACGCGTCTATCCGCGCACACACAAAGTGATGTACGACACCACCGCCGTGCGCGAGAATGGCGACGTGCATTCGCTGCGACTCGAAACGGGACTCTACGGCACATTGACGCAGGGATACTGGAAATGGAAGAACTATTTCTACCGGTCCGAGCGAGGCATTCCCGGAGCCATCGTCAACAACCGCTGGAAAAATCCGCAGCGGCAATGGGACCGCAATTTCTTCTCACAAGGCTCGTTCAGGCAAGCCTTCGGAACGAAACACGAACTGATGGCCAATGTCAAATACGCCTACGACTACATGCGCTACCAAAACCCCGACACAACGCTGATGCTCATCGACAATACATTCCGCCAGCAAGAGCTTTACCTCTCGGCAGCCCACAAGTACGCACCGGCGGAGAAATGGGAAATCTCGGTTTCGGCCGACGTGCAATACAACACGTTGACTTCGGACATGGACGGCTTCGTCTTTCCCAAACGCCTCACTGCATTGGGGGCCATTGCCTCCGCCGCCGAACTGGGAAAAGTGAAGATGCAAGGCAGCCTGTTGGGTACGTTCGTGCGAGAACGGGTGCACTCGGGCAACCTCGCCATCGACGAACAGGCGCGTTCGGCTCCCGACAAACGGGAACTCAGTCCGGCCCTGTTTCTTTCCTGCAAGCCTTTCCGCCGGCACGATTTCAGCCTGAGAGCTTTCTACAAACACATCTTCCGCATGCCGACATTCAACGACCTCTATTATACCGACATCGGCAATGCCGACCTGAAACCCGAATTTACGCACCAGTATAACATCGGCATGCACTATACGCTCACTCGCACCCGCGGCCCGATAAGCCACTGGCAGATACAGGCCGATGCCTACTACAATCACGTAACGGACAAAATCGTGGCCGTGCCCAAAGGCAGCGGACAATACCGGTGGATGATGATGAACCTCGGCGAAGTGAAAATCCGGGGAGTCGACGTTTCCTCTTCGCTGACTTGCCGTTTGCCGCACCAAAGTTCCGCCAACCTGAGGCTCAACTACACCTATCAACGGGCTCAGGACTTCACGAAACGGAAAAGTGCCGTACTGCAAGAGACGACCTACGGCGGACAGATCGCCTACATACCCCGGCACAGCGGATCGGCCATCGCAAGCGTTGCCTGCGGCAGCTGGCAAATCAATTACAGCTTCATCTACGTGGGCAAACGCTATCACAGCTCGGCCAACATTCGCGAAGAGTACGAACAGCCGTGGTACACGCACGACATGGGGCTGAGCAAAGTTTTCCGATGGGGGAAAACGGATCTGCGGCTCAATCTGGAAGTCAACAACCTTTTGGGACAAGACTATGAAGTGGTATTGAACTATCCCATGCCCCAACGCAATTACAAACTCTCACTCACCTTAGAATTATGAAAAAGAACAACCGGCTGCTATATGGCTGCTTAGCCCTCATTCTCTGCTTCGCGACATCCTGCCGCGGAGATCAGGAGATGATTCTTTCCGAACACATATCCACGGGATATCCCCAAACGGTGAACGGGTACTACGGATTTTATCTGCTCAACGAAGGCAACATGGGTAGCAACAAAGCCACATTGGACTATTACGATTTCGCCACCGGAATCTACAAACGGAACATTTATGCCGAACGCAATCCCACCGTTCCCAAGGAAATGGGCGATGTGGGCAACGACATTGCCATCTACCGGAACAGGCTTTACGCCGTCATCAACTGCTCCAACAAAGTGGAAGTAATGGACGTGGCCACCACCCGGCACATCGGCCGGATAGAGATTCCCAACTGCCGTTTTATCAAGTTCCACGGCGATTATGCCTACGTAACCTCGTATGCAGGCCCTGTAATCATAGACCCCAATTACACTCAGATAGGCTACGTCGCCAAAGTGAATCTCTCCACGCTGAAAGAAGAAACCCGTTGTTTGGTCGGCTTCCAACCCGACGAACTGGAAATAGTGAACGGCAAGATATACGTGGCCAACTCCGGCGGTTACATGGGGGCCGACCAAACTACGGGCTACGAGCGGACGGTTTCCGTAATCGACCTCGCCACCTTTAAAGAAGAACGCCGCATCGACGTGGCCTATAATCTGGAGCGCGTCAAAGCCGATCGCCGAGGCAACCTCTGGGTGAGCTCGCGGGGAGATTACAAGCAGTTGCCCGCCCGACTGTTCTTCATCGATCGCGAACGGCAGGAAGTAACCGACACCATACCCATTGCCGCCACCAACTATTGGATAGACGACGATTTGCTATACGTCTATGGCACGGAGTGGAGTCACATTACGCAAAGCTGGGACATCACGTACAGCATCGTCGATACCCGGACACGGGAAATCATTACCCGCAACATCATTACCGACGGCACGGACAAGGAAATAGAAAAACCCTACGGCATCATGGTGAATCCGGTGAATAAAGACATCTACATCACCGATGCGGGCAACTATGTGACGCCGGGCGCACTCTATTGCTTCAGCGCGGCGGGCAAACTGCGCTGGACGGTACGGGCGGGCAACATCCCCGGTCACTTCGCGCTGGTGCCTATGTATGACAATCCATAACTCTCTTATTTTATTAACCTCAAATTTTATGCATGTATGAGAAAAAACTTTTTCTATGGAACACTGTTCGCAGCAGTTCTTTTTATCGCGTGTAAGGAAGAAATTCCGACGCCCGAAATCAGAGGGACGGCAGAATATGCCCTCTACATCGGCGAACAGGTTACGCTGACTCCCGGCATCACCCACTTGCACGAAACCAATCATTACGTCTGGTTGGTCGACAACAAGGAAGTTGCCACGGGAAGCCTCGACTACACGTTTGCGGCCACCAAACCGGGTACTTTCATCATCACCTTCCGCGCCGAGAATAAGGGCGGAACGAATGAAAAACAGTTCAAAGTATTCGTCGATGAACCCATCCGCATCGCTTTTGCACAAGAGAAGATGGAGGTACCCCGCTGCCGGGTGATAGAGATTACTCCTACGATCAGCGGGCCGCAACGCGACGATTACCGGTATGAATGGGCTATCGGGGACTCCATACTCGGCAATCGGCCCACACTTGAATTCATCGCAGCCAAAGCAGGAACGTACACACTGACGCTGAAAGCCCAAGCCGACCGTCAAACCGAGATAAGCAGTTGCACCGTGGAGGTTAAAGAGGCGGAGTATAAAACGTTTCCCAATAAGGTTTTCAGCTATCGACCCACTGTATGGGGAAGCGGAGCATTTTGGCATCTTCCTTTCGGCAATGGCACATTTGCATATCCGGAAAATGAAATGGTGTCGAAAATGTCCGAATATTTAAGCGAACAGACGGCATTTCCCGCAAGTAATATCGGAACATGGGGAGGCTATTGGACTTGGGGATTCGATCACACGGTCTTGAATTCCAAAAACAAACATGATTTGCAATTAACCATCGACATTGCCCCGGGTAGTGTGTTAGATTTCTTCGTTGCCTATGACAAAAACAAAAACGGCATCCCCGACGAAAACGAATGGTATGAAATCCAAACGGCCGAAATCGGCTTGCCTCATATTAAAGATTATGAGTTAACGCTAACTTACAAAGGTTATGACAAAAGAATGCTGACTTTCGACTGGGAAGACAATCAAGGGAATAAAGGTACGGAAACAAAAAGAGATGGAGCATTTCCCGGATACCGTGTACAAAACAAGGTGGGGACAAAAGTCGCAGAATGGGCGGAAACGTTCATGCTGAAGGGACGAATGTTTAAAGTCATACCTTTCGGAATGACCTCGACCAAACAATACAAACTGAACATCAACGACGCCATAACCCCCGAAGGTGAATCGGTTGTTTTACCCGGCATTGACTTTTTGAAAGTACAAAACATCAGCATGACATACGACAAAGCAACGCTAAAGCCTGCCGGAGGTGCCAAGCAAACGATAAAATCCATTGTCGACCTACACTTGTCGAATCAATAATTAAACATATTGTCCGGCGAAACCGGTGTTGTTTTCTTCCTTCTTTATTAACTTAAAAATCAAGATCATGAAACAGAAAATACTCTTTAGGTTTTTGTTCGTTTGTTCTGTTCTATTCGCCGCTTGTACAAACGACACAAATGAGTTCCCGGAATTGGAACAATATTCCGATTCCCAACAGATAAGAGCCGATCGCACAAATATCTCTTTGGCCAACGATTTGAATGGATTCACATTGAACGCCGACAACGGCACAGCCACCACCGGAGGTTTTTACTGGAATCAAACTTATTCGAATACGAAATTCCAAACAACGAATTTCACCTTCTCGCATACCGGTGGAAATGTATCGGGCTATAACTATTGGGATGGGTTCACCATCTCCAACGTAGCCGACACCTGCAACTATGGCGCGCCCGGAAGCTCCGACGGTTGGATAGCTCATCAATGGGGCTGCATGGCCGTGCCTACGGGAATGGTCAACAAGCCCAATTACATGATAGGTTACTGGGGATACTACATGCTTGATTATCAAAACGGAATCACCACAGAAACGGAGTTCGAAGAAAACAAGTATGCAACTTGGGTGAAGTTAGGCAACAACAGTCAAACATACACCGTAAGCAAAGTGACCGTAGCCATTCATCCGTGGCCTTACTACGGCAATCTCCGTGGCGACGGATTCGCCCGTCCGTTCGGCCCCGGCGATCACTTCGACCTTATTATATACGGCGTAGATGCAGAAGGCTCGTTTGTCAGGACAACTGAAAATGCTGTCAGAAAAATCACCCACGCCATGGCCGATTATCCGAGCGGAGGCCCTTTGAACATGCCCACTGGCTGGACAGACATCACGATTGATTTTGGCGAACCGATCAAATATTTGGTTTTTCAAATGTATAGCACGGACAACAGCGGCGCTTTGGGACCCAATACCGCCGTCTACTTCTGCCTGCGCGACATCGTGATGCGATAAAAGCCCGTGTTGTAATTCGCTCAATTAAAGTTGCTATTTTGAAAAACGTGAAAAAATAACATCGTTCCCGCCGGACTTTCCGCGCGAACAAAAAAAAGAATCATAATGAAAACCATATACAGAATCATCGCCTCAACCGCCTGCATCGCCACCCTGCTGTTGTTCGTTGCCGGCTGTACGCAAGAAGCCGAACTGCCCGAAGACGCTCCCGTACTTTCGGGACTGGAGTCGGAATATTATCTGGCCATCGACGACAAGCTGACGCTGACGCCGAAAGTGGAAAACCGTACGGACTCCATCGTTTGGTGGCTGGACGGCCGAAGAGTGGCCAATGCACCCTCTTATACATTCGACCGAACTGCCCGAATCGGTACGTTCCGCATGATTGTGCGGGCTTACAACGAAGACAACATCACGCAGCAGGCATTTTCCATCACCGTCGAAGACTTGGTGTTCCGGAGTTTTGCCAATACGTTGCTTCCGTTGAAACTGTCGAAGAAGTTCGATGATAAAAACGCGGCCGAAATCAAATGGGAAGTTCTCGAACCCGAAGCCGCACGCTGCCGCATCGCTTTTTCCGAATCCGGCACTCCGCTGTTTTGCGCGGTCAAACCGGGCTTGTACACACTGAAAGCCTCCGTCGGCGAGGTGTTCGATGTCATGTCCGTCCGCATCCTCCACAGCCCGCAGATGCAAACGCCTTATATTGCCAAAGTGTTCGACTATCTGCCCGCTCCCGGCCAGTTCGTCAACAAATTGCCGAAGTATGAAGAAGGCGACACGCAAGAAGTCATGAACCTGAAAGCCGCCGCCCTCATCACCGGCGAAACAAACGAATTGGTGTCTCTCGGCGGTTGGGGCGGCTACATCGTTTTCGGTTTCGACCACACCATCGTCAACCTCCCCGGCAAGTGCGACTTCCGCATCCTCGGCAACTCGTTCGGCGCCAACGCCAACCCGCGCCCGAACCCGCCGTTCGGGGGCAGTTGCGAACCGGGCATCATCATGGTGGGCTACGACAAAAACGGAAACGGTAAGCCCGACGAGGATGAATGGTACGAAATCAGGGGGAGCGGCAATGTCACCGCGGAGAACGAGCCTTGGTATCAGATTGCCAAAGACAAGGGGCAAGACGTGCACACCTTCCGAAACTATGAGATGACTTATTACCGCCCGAAATCGGAAGAGAAAGAAGCGGAAGGGGTGACCGACAACCCGAATGCCTTCACCGTCATTTCCCGATACATCCGCTGGACCGACAACCAAAACCGGGAGGGTTATAAGATAAAGAACGTGTATCACTCGCAAAGCTATTATCCCGCTTGGATCAAAGCCGACCAAATCACCTATAAAGGCATCCGGATGGCCGACAACGGCATCAGCGAGAAAGCGGACGGAAGCTACTATGTGCTCTATGCCTACCGCTACGGCTATGTGGACAACTACCCCAACACCGACAATCGTTCGGCCATAGACATCGACTGGGCAGTGGATAAAAACGGAAATAAAGTCGATCTGCCGGGCATCGACTTCGTGAAAGTCTACAACGGCGTCGACAAAGAAAACGGTTGGTTGGGCGAAGCCTCCACCGAAGTGGCCGGAGGAGAAGACTTGCACATTTTGGGCAAGGATGTGAATACCATCGAAGGAATATAATTATCCCGAAAGTTTTTCTATCTTTGCTTTCGATAAGTCACTCTTTCAATCGCCAAGGGAACATGAAAACGATAAATATTCACAACAAAATAATGAAAAATACGACCTGAAAAAAGTCGTACGACAACCTCTTTACAGCAAAAGGCTGCGAATCCTGCGGGATTTTGCAGCCTTTTTTGTTGAAAAAACGGAAGATTTTCGGTTAAACAGCGTCACGGGCGTTTTAGCAAAAACACTATGGACGTTTTTGCAAAAACGACACCTTTTTTGTAGAAAAACGCCGGACGCCCCATCGAATCATCTTGTTCGATTTTTTCACAAAGAGACAAACCGACGGAGAGAAGACATTTTCAAAAGATAAAAGAAACGGACAAGCAATTCCCAATTCGCATGGACTTTACGGCGAGCTTCACCGCTTCGGGGAAATCAAAGAAGACGTTGTTTTTGCAATTCGGCCGCGGCGGCTTCGAGTTCGGCATACCATGCTTCGCCGAATTTACGGATGAGCGGAGCCTTGAGAAAACGATAGACGGGAACCCCTTCCTTTTGTCCCAGCAGCACGGCGGCTTTGCAGACGTCCCAACGGTGATAGTTCACCGCCTTGTACACCCCGTAATCGCCCACGCGGATGGGATAGAGATGGCAGGACACGGGTTTGTGAAAACTCGTTTTTCCTTCCCGATGGGCCTTTTCGATGGCGCAATAGCAGCATCCGCGCTCGTCGTAGGCCGTAAACACGCAGTCTTTGCGGTTAACGATGGAGGTCACCAAGTCGCCTTCTTCGTCCACGTACACCACGCCTTGCGCTTCGATGACCGCACGCGCTTCGGGCGCAAGCTCGTCCCAGACAAGAGGCAACACCGCCTCCAGCTCCGCCACCTCATGCGGTTCCACCGGCGCTCCGGCATCGCCCTCGATGCAGCAGGCGCCTTTGCAGGCGTCAAGGTTACAAATGAATTTTTCGCGGAGCACGTCGAGCGAAACGACTACATCATCTATCTGAATCATGATTTATTCCGATTAAGTGGCGCAAAAGTACGAAAATGCCGCCGTTGAACCTCACATCTCATTAAACTTATACGAAGGGAGAAGGCACGAAGTGCGCGAAGATGACGTCATCGGCCGTTTCGACGACATCCGTCACCGACACGCGGAGCGGGGAGACAACAAAAAAGGCGGTTGCCCCTCATTGAAGTGAGCCCCAAAAGTTTTTGTCCGACTCTTGGGGCGCAGCTCACTTACGGGCAACCGCCTTTGTTTTCAATCCGTCGGTTCGGATTATTTCTTTTTACCCTGATTGGCCACGGCTTCCATCAGTTTCTTGATTTCTTCGGGATCGCCGAGGAAGTAGTCTTTCACGAGATTCAATTCGTTGTCGAACTCGAACACGTAGGGAACAGCAGTGGGAAGATTGAGCGAAATGATGTCTTCGTCGCTGATGTTCTTCAACACCTTGATGATGCCGCGGAGGCTGTTTCCGTGAGCGGCCACCAGCACGTCGTCGTGCTCCATGAGCGTCGGGAAAATGGTGTCTTCCCAATAGGGCAATGTACGATCCACACAGTGGCAGAGCGCTTCGGTGAGAGGCAGATACGCAGGAACTACGCCGTTGTAACGGGCATCGGCAAAGGGGCTGCGTTCGTCGTTCTTCTCCAGCGGAGTGGGAGGAACGTCGTAGCTGCGACGCCACACCAACACCTGTTCGTCGCCGTATTTCTCGGCGGTTTCGGCTTTGTTCAGTCCTTGCAACATGCCGTAGTGCTTCTCATTCAGACGCCAGCTCTTTTCCACCGGAATCCAGTCGAGGTCCATGACGTCAAGCACCTGATTGAGCGTCTTGATGGCGCGTTTCAAGTACGAAGTATAGGCTTTGCCGAAGCGGAAACCTTCTTTCTTGAGCAGTTCGCCGGCTTTCTTGGCTTCTTCCACTCCTTTTTCCGAAAGGTCTACGTTTGTCCATCCCGTGAAGCGGTTTTCTTTGTTCCATACGCTTTCGCCGTGGCGAATCAGTACAATTCTTTTCATGTTGATATGCTTTTAGTTAGAATAATCCGTTTGAAGGAACAAAGATAGGGCTTTTTCCGCTAATCCGGTTATTAATCTCTCTTAAAATCCGGCATTTCTCCCATCTTTGGCATGTCGGGACAGGCTGTCACGAACAAAAAGCAAGGCAGATTCGTTTTATAGAGGACAAACTGATTATTTTATATTGAATAAAAATTCCAAACAACGTACAAGTATGAAAAAGAATATTGATTTAGGACTTCTCGTCCTGCGTGTGAGTGTGAGCGTACTGATGCTCTTTCACGGAGTGTCCAAGTTGCTGGACGGAGCGGCCGGCGTGAAATTCCTGCTCGCATCGAAAGGACTTCCCGAAATTCTGGCCTACGGCGTGTGGGTGGGCGAAGTGGTTGCTCCGCTGCTCATTCTCGTTGGTTTCAGAACCCGTCTTGCGGCTGCCGTGTTCGCTTTCAACCTCGTCGTGGCTCTGTTCATGGCGCATGGAAGTCATCTTTTCACTCTGTCCGATCACGGAGGTCTGGCCATCGAACTGCCCTTGCTTTACCTCCTTGCGGGACTCGTGTTGTTCTTCACGGGAGGCGGACGTCTGGCCCTCTCTTCGGGACATCGCTGGGATTGATCCGGACATGAAACCGATCCGGCCTTGAACGGCGACGGGTCGGCAAAGAAGAACGCCTTCGTGCTTTCGCCTGCAAGGTAAGTCTTCTTTGCCGACCCGTCTTTTTGTTGTTGCGGCGCACTGTCCGCAAAGCGGATTCAAAACTCCGTTTTCTTTCCCTTCAACGGAATGGACAAGCCGACTACGGCATTGAGCGTCCGCATGTTTTTATTCAGAAGCAGATAGTCCGTACCCAAAAAGAGAGGCCCGAGCTTCAGGCCGATGCCGACACCCTTGCCGTGCGAACGGAGGGCGGAATAGCTCAGAGACAGATTTATCCGACTTTTGGGGGAGTAGTTGGCCGACAGTGTAAGTTCGGTGACCGGCTCGATTTTGGTAAACCGGGTGGTGGAGAGCAAACCTACGCTCAGGTGAGGAAACAGTTCATACTCGGCTCCCAGAACAACCGTGGAGGCCAATGCCGTGCGATACGCCTGCCGGTCGGTCGTCTTTTGCAGTTGCAACATGTCGCTTTGAAAGATGTCGCTCTGTATGAGGCGTTTTTTGTATTGCATTGCATAGCCCGTCAGCAGACCGATTTGGCGATACAGTTCGTCGAGGGTGGCCTGCGGATTTGCCGGATCGTAGGTGATGTGTCGGGCGTAGTCTTCGCCGTTGATGACGAAAGGTTCGGGGCGGCTCCGAATGATTTCCATGGCCGACTCTTTCCACCGTATGAAACCCAAATTGACGACTGAGGCAGACAGAGTGAACCGATTCGTCATTTTATAGGTCATGCCTAAATCGAGCCCTACTCCGTATCCGGAGACTCCCATGTCTTTATGATCGAACTTCACTTCGCCGATATAGCCTTTATCGTCCGCCAACTCCACACCGGCCGCCGCACCTTTAAGCTCCGCCTCCAAAGCGAAATGAGCCGAATAGCCGCTGAATTCCCTGACGAGGGCTTCCACTTTTTCCCGCGTATTGACGTCCTGCCCGCTCAAGGCGCTGAGTTCTTTCAGCCGCTGTTCGGAAGGGAGGTTGGCTTTCATGACGGCCTTGGTCAGCCGAAAGTCGAATGTCCCCGTCCCGAACAGGACTTTCAGCCTTCCGCCAAGCGACAAACGTTCGTTGACTTGGCGCGCATAGCCGATGCCCGTTTCCATATAGCTGCGTAAATTGACGCTTTGTCCCGAAAGGTTGTAATCGGTCTTTCCCCACTCGAACCGATCGGACAGGGCATCGCTGAGATGGGTGAAGTACGATTTGGAAAATTCCAGTCCCGCATCGGCGCGCAGCCCCACGTTGAACGACCAGAAGCCTTTTCCGCTGTACCATCCTGCGGCAAGGATGTCGGCGTTGGCATTGGCATGAAATTTATTCGTTTCTTTCAGCCGGCTTTGAAAGTGTTCCTGAAGATAGAAGTCTTTGGATTTCTCGTTGATGGCATCCATGATGTCCCGAAAGCCGATCGAGGAAGAGCCGGCCGAAGCACCGATTCCGCCCGCAAGCGGAATGGCGACATAGCCGCGCGCAGGCATGAGCGCGGGGTTGAGTTGCATCCGGTGATGAACGCCCTCCATGAAGTAAGAGGTTCGCAGGAATTGAGCGTGCACAGGTTGTGCCGCAACCGACAAGAGCAGGAAGAGCAAGCCTGCCGCTTGAGGAAATGAGAGTCGCAGGTTAAGCATAAAAACAGGTTCATCTTTTTAAAAAGCGGCGCAAAGATACGTGTTTTTGTCGTGCCGCGTTAACTTTCCTCAACAAATCGGACAGGAACAGGCTCAAGAAGTTCGGCAATAGCCTCCGGAATTTCCCCGATGCCTGCCCGCGATCTTTTTTCTCCCCATGAACTGTCCCTTTCCATCGCACCCGATTCACGGATAAGATTCGGTTTTGTACGCGGGCGATGGCACATTGTTTCGTCCCTTGGCGCGCTGCTTCAGAAGTCGAGGCTCAGTTGCGTGTCGCCCGTGAGGTTAAAACTGAGCCGGTGATGGTCGGTCGTACCATGCGCAACGATGGCTTCGCGGTGCCGGCGCGTGGGATAACCCTTATTCCTGCCCCAATCGTAAACCGGATATGCCTCGTGAAGGCTGTTCATGTAATCGTCGCGATAAGTTTTCGCCAGAACGGAAGCGGCGGCGATGGAGAGGTATTTCCCGTCGCCCTTCACCACGGTGGTGTGTGCGATGCCGGGATAGGGCCGAAAGCGATTGCCGTCGATGAGCAAGTGTTGCGGACGCACCTTCAGTCCGTCTACGGCACGATGCATGGCCAGAAACGAGGCTCGCAGGATATTGATTTCGTCGATTTCTTGAGGAGTGACCACGCCTATCGCCCATGCCACCGCCTCCCTCTCGATGATGTCGCGCAGAAGATAACGTTGCTTTTCGGTGAGCTGTTTGGAGTCGTTGAGCAATTCGTTCCTGAAGTCTTGAGGAAGTATGACGGCGGCGGCGTAAACGGCTCCCGCCAGACACCCTCGTCCGGCTTCGTCGCAGCCGGCTTCGATGAGTTCGGGATGAAGATAAGGCAATAGCATTTTCGGCAATTTTCAATGATTGTGAGGTGCGGGGCAAAGGTACATAAAGTTGAGTCTTCAGACAAAATCGGGCAGAAGGAAGCATGACGGAAAGGAATAATAAACACGGCCGCTGCGCTTATCTGAAAGAAATATATTAACTTTGTGCACCGAAACAGCATTAAAAAGATAAGATTATGGAACATCCGCTGACTATTTATAACACGTTAAGCCGAAGAAAAGAACAATTCGTACCGTTGCATGAACCCCATGTGGGGCTATATGTCTGCGGCCCTACGGTCTACGGCGACGCCCATTTGGGACACGCCCGACCGGCGATCACATTCGATGTGCTGTTTCGTTACCTCACGCATTTGGGCTACAAGGTGCGTTATGTCCGCAACATTACCGATGTAGGCCACCTCGAACACGATGCCGACGACGGCGAAGACAAGATTGCCAAAAAGGCCCGTCTCGAACAGCTGGAGCCGATGGAGGTCGTACAGTTCTATCTGAACCGTTATCACAAAGCGATGGAAGCGCTCAACGTGTTGCCGCCAAGCATCGAGCCACACGCTTCGGGGCATATCATCGAGCAAATCGGATTGGTACAGCGCATACTCGACGCCGGCTACGCCTACGTGAGCGAAGGTTCCGTCTACTTCGACGTAGCCAAATACAACCAAGACCATCATTACGGCAAACTTTCCGGCCGCAACCTCGACGAGGTGCTCAACACCACCCGCGAACTGGACGGACAGAACGAGAAACGCAATCCCGCCGATTTCGCCCTGTGGAAGAAGGCGCAGCCGGAACACATCATGCGCTGGCCTTCGCCGTGGGGAGAAGGTTTTCCGGGATGGCACGCGGAATGCACGGCAATGGGACGAAAGTATCTGGGAGAACATTTCGACATACACGGAGGAGGCATGGATTTGGTATTCCCACACCACGAGTGCGAGATTGCCCAATCGGTGGCTTCGCAGGGAGACGACATGGTGCGCTATTGGATGCACAACAACATGATTACCATCAATGGAACGAAAATGGGCAAGTCGCTGGGCAACTTCATCACGCTCGACGAGTTCTTTCACGGCACGCATCCGTTGCTCACGCAAGCCTACACGCCCATGACCATTCGCTTCTTCATCCTTCAGGCACATTATCGCAGCACGGTCGATTTCAGCAACGAAGCCTTGCAAGCCGCCGAAAAGGGGTTGTCGCGCCTGATGGAAGCCGTTGAGGGATTGGAAAAAATCGTGCCCGCACAAGCCACCTCGGCAGGCATCGACGTTCAGGCCCTTCGCTCCAAATGCGCCGAAGCGATGAACGACGACCTGAACACGTCGCAAGTCATCGCGCAGCTATTCGAGGGCGCGCGCATCGTCAACAATGCGATTGCCGGAAACGCCGCAATTTCTGCGACCGATTTGGATGTGCTGAAAGACACTTTCCGACTCTATTGCTTTGACATCATGGGCTTGCGCGAAGAACGAGGCTCGTCCGACGGGCGCGAAGCAGCCTACGGAAAAGTTGTCGACATGCTGTTGCGGCAACGCATGAAAGCCAAGGCCGACAAAGATTGGGCGACTTCGGACGAAATCCGCAACACGCTCACTGCTCTCGGCTTCGAGATTAAAGACACGAAAGACGGTTTTGAATGGAAATTGAATAAATGATGCCGAAAGCCATTTTGCTCTTCCTCCTGTGTTGTACCACTCTGCCGGTACGGGCGCAGAAAGAAATCGATGAGAAAAACTTCCTGCGTGCCGACAGCTTGTTGTGGAGCGACTACGAACGGGAAACGGCGAGATTAGTGAGGCTGGGGCGGGAAATGCCGTCGCTCAAAGACAGCCTAATGGCCGTAAGAGAAGCGCTTTTGTCGCGAGTTTTAACGCAGAATCAGGAATTGGCCGTTCGCTATGCCGCCACTCCAAGCGGCTTGGAACGGTTATATATGGTACGTCTCGGGTTAGATAAATCCAGGCTCGACGAAGTTTGGAGAAACTTGCCTCCGCAGATGCAACAGTCGCTTCACGGAAACAACCTGCGTCTGCATTTAGACACCCGACAAATGACCGAAGGCGACACTTTGCGAACCTTCCCCTGCCACCGGGAAGACGGAAAGCCTTTCTGCTGGGAAGATTTGCGGGGCAAACCCGTCTTGCTGATTTACGGCGGCCTGGGTTGCATGGGGCAAGAAGGGCGAATGGCATTGCAAAGATTTTCCGAATTGGCCGGTCGTACAGGATTGGTCGTCCTGATTTACGAGCCCGCTTCGTCCGTCGAAGCCTTGGCCGACAAGAAACGCACATTCGGCAGCAAATACCCTTATCTCTCAAATTTCAACAATCCCAACCTGATGCCCGTACTCTACGGTGCGCAAGCCAGTCCCACCTGCTTCTTTTTCGACCGCCGTCATGTTCTTCGCCTGAAAAGCACAGGCTTGGATACAGACCGGCTCGCGCCGTTGTTGCCATAATCCCCATAAAACTTACGGAACACACTGCCTGTTCCAAAAAGCAACGTCTTCTTTCCTTCGGGAGAAGGCGTTGTTTTTTGGGGCGAAGACAAGCATGTCCCAACAGAGAAGTGTAGGAATTTTCTTTTACCAAGAATGAAGAAATGTTATAAAACATGCATATTTTTACATCACCCTGTTGTTTAATCGAATACATTTGTGAAAGATTAAAAGAGAACGTAGTGTTTTTGTTGGTTTTTCACATCGCGGAATGGGATTGATCGCGCGGCTCCGTGACATTTCCCTTTCCGCACTTATGCATACGCAGCAATGCTTCATTTTGTACTCATGCCAAAACGTACATCCGACAAGTTGAACGATGACAACTTACAGGATTGGGGATTGAGCCTTTTGCACTCGTGTCCGAATGTTCTTATTTCTTTTTTCTGCACTTTCCTTTGTTTTTTACCGACAAGCCCCTGCGATGGCCGACCTCTGACGGGTTAGGCAATCGCATTCGCCGTCAAGAGGCTTACGCGACACGGCGGTGCTCCTTGCCGTCGTGCCGTTAACCGGAGAATAGCAGATTGTCCTTTTGCCTTACTCATCAACTTTAATACATAATCAGTATGGAAAAACATCGTTTAATTCTTTTGAAAGGAGCATGGATAAGTTTATTCTGCTTCTTTATGTCTACCCTTTCGGCCCAAAACATCACGGTGAAAGGCACGGTTACGGATACCGGCCAACAGCCCGTCATAGGTGCCACGGTTGTGGTGAAATCCGATAAAACACAGGGAACCGTGACCGATGTCGACGGCCGTTATACGATTGCCAACGTGCCCCGGGATGCTGTGCTGACGGTCACGTATGTGGGAATGAAGTCGCAAGACATTCCGGTGAACGGACGCACGGTCATCGACGTGGTGCTGGCGGACGAGAGCGAAATGCTGGAAGAAGTCATGGTGGTGGCCTACGGTACGGCCAAGCGATCGGCTTTCACCGGATCGGCTTCGTTCATCAACACGGAGAAAATCACGAAACGATCGACCTCCAATGTCGTCGAGTCCTTGGCGGGACAAGTGGCCGGTCTGCAAATGACGGTCAGTTCCGGACAGCCCGGCAGCACGCCCGCACTGATTCTTCGCGGCATAGGATCGATCAATGCGAGCACATCTCCGTTGATCATCGTCGACGGCATTCCCTACGACGGCGGCTGGAACAACATCAATCCCAATGACGTGGAATCCATCTCTGTGTTGAAAGACGCCGCCTCAAACTCTCTTTACGGTGCACGGGGAGCCAACGGCGTGATCATCATCACCACGAAGTCGGCCAAAGCCGGAGAAGCCGTCATCAACGCTTCGGCCAAGTGGGGAGCGAACTCTCGCGGAACAATCGACTATGATTACATCAAAGATCCGGGTGAATATTACGAGACACACTATCGCGCGCTGTACAATCAGCTGATGGCCCTCGGAAGTCTGTCGGCGGCCGAAGCCCATGTCCAAGCCAATGATTATATGCTGAACGGAACCATCAACGAGGGCGGACTGGGATACAACGTGTTCACTTATCCTTCGGGAGAATACCTGATCGGCACGGACGGAAAACTCAATCCCAACGCCAGGCTCGGGCGTGTGACAGGCAATTACATGCTCTATCCCGACGACTGGGTGGACGAGGCTTACAGCACTTCGCTCAGGCAGGAATACAATGTCAACATTTCCGGCGGAACCAATGTCATTCAGATGTACGGCTCGTTCGGCTATCTGAAGGATGAAGGTGTGGTTCCCAATTCCAGCTACGAACGTTATTCTGCCATGCTGAAAGGAACTTATCAGGCCAAAAAGTGGCTGAAGCTGGGGATGACGGCCAATTACTCCCGCCGGAACTCTGCCGCGCAAACGGAAGGCGAATCCGTTTCATTGCCCGGCTACACGGAAAAGATAGCCCCCATTTATCCGGTCTATCTGCGCGATGCCTCCGGAAACATCCTGACCGACGAGAACGGGAAAATGTACGACTACGGAACGGTAGACTCTCCGCTGGGAATCGACCGACCGTTCCAACCGAACAGCTCCATACAGACTGCCATCATCGACCTGGGGAAAACTTCCGGAAACACATTCAACGGACAGGCTTTCGCCGACATCTTGTTTCTCAGAGACTTTAAATTCACGTTTACCGTCGGCACAACGGTCAACGAAGGAAGAACATTCTACACAGCCAATCCATTCTACGGTTTCTCGGCAAAAGACAAAGGATACATCACCGTGAGTCACGGCCGGACGACCACAATCAACTTCCAACAACTGCTGAACTATTCGCGCGCTTTCGGCAAACACAACGTATCGGCATTGTTGGGACACGAGTATTACAAGTACAACTACGTGACCCTGAGCGCGGCGAAGAAGAACATGTTCTCCTACTGGGGAAACCATGAGCTCGATGGCGCGGTGGTCGATGCAGGCTTCGCCTCATCTTCGGCCAGCGACTACAACACGGAGGGCTTCTTCCTGCGCGCCCTGTATGATTTCGACAATCGGTATTTCCTTTCCGCGTCCTTCCGCAGCGACGCCTCTTCCCGCTTCCATACCGACCATTGGTGGGGAAGTTTCTATTCGCTCGGCGGAGCATGGCAGATGGCCAAAGAAAGCTGGTTCAAGGTCAAATGGGTGGACGAATTGAAGCTGAAAGGCTCGATAGGACAGCAAGGAAACGACAATATCGGCAATTATCATTATACGGACAGATACACCATCGAAAACAGCAACGACGAGCTGGCGCTCTCTTTTGAAGAAAAAGGCAAAAAGGACATCACGTGGGAGACGAACACGAACGTGAATCTGGGGCTGGAGTTCTCGGTCTTCAAGAAAAGACTGTCGGGAGGTGTGGAATTTTTCTACCGCAAGACGACGGACATGCTCAACTGGTTCACCGTGCCTCTCTCGGTGGGCTATGCCGGCTATTACGACAACGTGGGCGACATGAAAAACACCGGCGTCGAGCTGGAACTGAACTATACGCCCGTCGACACCCGCAATCTGCGTTGGAACATCAACATGAACCTCACGGCCTATAAGAACCGCATCACCTACCTGCCCGACGAGAAAAAGAACATGAACCTCGACGGTTATCAAGGCTACTTCGACGGAGTGCGCTTCTACGGCGAAGGCCTGCCCATCAACACATGGTATCTGAAACGTTACGCAGGAGTGTCCGGAGAAGGCCTGTCGCAATGGTACTACACCGATAAAACAACCGGAGAGCAGAAAACGACCACGACCTATTCCACCGGCGATTATTACCTGTGCGGCGATCCGAATCCCGACGCATTCGGCGGATTCGGCACATCGCTCAGCTTCCACGGCTTCGATTGTTCCGTGCAATTCACCTATTCCATCGGGGGTCTGACCTACGATTACGGCTATGCCGCAATGATGGGCAATCCCATGGCAGGCTCCGTGGGCGGACGCTGGCACAAAGACGTGGCCAAGGCATGGTCGGAAGACAACCCGACTTCCGACATCCCGCGCTGGCATTTCGACGATTTGCAGACGACAAGCTCATCCGACCGCTTCCTGATCGACGGCAGCTACCTGAACTTCCAGAACGCTCAGTTGGGTTACACTCTGCCCAAGAGCATACTTTCTCATCTGCACCTGAGCAGCCTCCGTCTGTACGTGTCTGCCGACAACATCTACTACTGGTCCAAACGCAAAGGGATGGACCCCCGCGCTTCGTTCCGCGGAGTAGGTGCCACACAGTACATATCGCCCGTCCGCACTTTCTCGGCAGGGCTTTCGGTGCAGTTTTAATTAAAATCTCATCACTTTTAACATACGGAAATCATGAAAAAGAAGACTATATTTTGCAGAGTCGCCGCGCCCGCCCTTTTGGCCCTAAACATGAGCATGAACGGTTGCATGGAGGAAACGTTTCCTCAAAGCAGTACGGCAACGGCCGGCCAAGTGGCACAGTCGAAAGCCGCCCAGCAGGCGATGACCAACGCCATAGTGGGCTTCACGAACGCTTATAACACCTACGGGCTGAGCTACATCTTCGACTTCGGCTACTCGGCCTTCGGCATTGCAAGAGACGTGCTGTGCGAGGACTTCTATGTGTACAGCTCCACTTACGATTATTTCGGCGACTACGGAGTATGCCGGAACCTTTCCGCAAGCAATATGAGCAATGCCTTATACTATTATTACTACAAATTCCTGAACAACACGAACAACCTGCTTCGTTCCGTCGACGAAGCGACAGCCGGCGAGACGGGCAGACAGGGCATCGGCATCGCCAAAGTCTTCCGGGCCATGATTTATATGGACATGGCGCGATTCTTCGAGTACAAGAAGACCGGCGTGGCCAGACTCGATGACGAAGCGCAGGCCAACGGCGTGTACGGACTCACCGTGCCCATCGTGACCGAGCACCTGGCCGAAAAGGATGCCCGCAACAACCCTCGCGTGCCGTTCCACACGCTGTATAAGTTCATTCTGGACGATCTGGCCTCCGCCGAAGTCCTGCTGAAAGACTATGCGCGTCCGGCGAAGAGTCATCCCGACATGGCCGTGATAAGCGGCCTCAAGGCGCGTTTGTGGCTGGAGATAGCCACCCGTTCCGAGAAAAGCGCAGACGACCTCGCCGCAATCAAACAATACGTCAGCACGGACGTGGCGACGGCAGCCGACTGTTACGCCAAAGCCGCCCTTTACGCCCGCGAAGCCATTACCCGGAGCGGGGCCGTTCCGCTGAGTGAAAGCGATTGGTTTGGCGGCAGAGGTTACGAAAGCGCGTTCAACTCCGCACTCACTTCCTCGTGGATGTGGGCGGCCATGCTGAGCAAGGACAACGTGTATTCGTCGTACATCAACTTTACGGGCATGATCAGCTCCGAACAGGAGTTCGGTGTGGCCAACTGGGTGTATCAGGCCTGCCGCACCATCAGCAGCCGGCTGTTCGAACAGATTTCCGACGACGACTGGCGCAAGAAGAGCTGGATAGCGCCGGAAGACGCGGGCAGCGCACCCGGAACGAAGTATTGCACGATTCTCTCCGACGAAAACTTCGCACAGTTGCCCCCATACGCGAACCTGAAGTTCAAACCCAAAGAAGCGAACACCACCGATTATAAAATCGGAGCGGTGGTGGACTACCCGTTAATGCGCGTGGAAGAGATGTATTTCATCGAAGCCGAAGCCCTCGGAGGAAGCCAAGGAGCGGCACAAGGCGCGGCCGCGCTCGAGTCGTTCATGAAAACCTACCGTTACGGCTCATACACCTGCACGGCAAGCACGATGGACGATTTCCGCAAGGCACTCATGCTACAAAAGCGCATCGAGTTCTGGGGCGAAGGCATCATCTTCTGGGACTACAAACGGCTCAATCTGTCCGTGACGCGGGGATACACAGGCACGAACTGTCCGCCCGGATATCGTCTGAACTCCATCGAGGGATACTGTGCGCCGTGGTTCACGATATACTTCAGTAAGTTTGAATCGAACCTGAACAAAGCCATCATCCTGAACCCCGACCCTTCGGCAGCCATTCCGGAATGGACGCCATAAGGTCCTGTCGGCAGATTTCTGAATCGGTCCGAAGTCCGCAGAAAACTCCCGGCGTTTGATTACCTTCGCGGCAAGAATCCGCTTATCCGCCGATGCACCATGAAGAGAAAAAAGGTAATCAATACGTACAAAAAACAAAATCTTTCAGGCTGAAACCTGCCTGATGAGGCTTTCATAGATGACGAAAGGCTGCGAATCCCACGGGGTTTTGCAGCCTTTTTTGTTGAAAAAACAGATATTTTCGATGAAACGGCGCATTTTTCGTTTTAGAAAAAACGAGGAGGACGTTTTTGCAAAAACGACGCCTTTTTTGTAGAAAAACGAATTTGAAGGAGTCGAAAACAGAGTCTGCATTTTTTACCTCAAGAAAAAGACGAAGGAAGCCGGCAATGCCGGAACAGTAAAACAAACGGACAAAAGAGGGCTAAAAAAAGATTGACGGAATGACACAAAGCGGAGAGTGCCCGACGGATAAACCGAAGTTACGTCCGCACGTTCCTCCCCACTTTGCCAACCGATCATCCCGATCATCCTTGTTGTCTCATGAATCAATAATCCGTTCCGTTCGGGTCGAAGTTGGTCCAGCCCCCGAGCCAGCTGTCGTCGCTGCCGAAAGCACCGATATAGGCGGTGGACACGAATCCGCCGCTCAA
>JBHAEN010000255.1:0-4590 GCA_041855645.1 Bacteroides sp.
CGGTTTGGTATGCTTCATGGCGTTGGACAGGAGGTTGTTCACGACCTTTTGCATCTGCTTCGGATCGTACCAGAGTTCGATTTCATCGTGCGATTTGCGGAAAGAGAAGTTCAATTCCTTGTTCTTGGCGTATTCGAGGAAAAGCAGGTGGTTTTCGTAGAGGAAGTTCACGATGTTCTGCCGCGCGACCCGGATTTTCATGTGTCCCTGTTCGTGTTTCTGGAAATCGAGCAACTCGGTGATGAGTTCGCGCAGTTGGACTCCGTTTTTGTAGATGCCGAGTATCTTGTTGTAGACCGCGGGTGTGAAATTCGACGCCTGAAGAAGCCTTTCCGACTGGGCGACGATAAGCGTGAGGGGCGTGCGCAGCTCGTGCGAGATGTTGGTGAAGAAACGGAGCTTGGATTGATTGAGTGCCTCGACGTCGGCCGTGTGTTTTTGTTCGTATCGCAGCGATTCGCGCAGTTTGATGCGCGATTTGTAGCTGCGCACGAGGTAGACCGACAAACTTCCAATCACCGTGAGGTAAATGAGGTAGGCCCACCAGCTTTTGTACCACGGCGGCAGGATGACGATGGCTATTTTGGCCTCGCCGACGTCGTTTTGCTTCGACCTGACCACCAGCGTGTAGCGTCCGGGGTTTAGATTGGTGTAGGTGATGTTGTTGTGATAGGCTTTGTTCCATGTTTCGGAGAAGCCTTCGAGCTTGTAGATGATTTCGTCGCGGTTGGCGGGGATGAAATTGGACGTGGCGAACTCGATGCTGAACATCGACTGATGGGATTTGAGCCTGAGCTCGTCGGTGTGGCCGATGGCGCGACGGAGAATGCCGCCGTCGTCGTCGGGGAGCACTTCTTTTCCGTTGACCAGAAGACGCGAGAAGGTGATGTGGTAGGGTTTCGGCGTGAATCGGAGGCTTTTTTCGGAAAAAGAAATCATTCCCTGCACGCCGCCGAGGAAGACCGTGCCGTCGCGCGTCACATAAATGGCGTTTTCGTTGACCGCCGTCAGCGGGAAGCCGTTTTCTATGCCGTAGTTGGAAAAGGTTTTCGATTCGACGTCGAATTGTGAGAAGCCTTGGTTCGTAATCAGCAGCAGGTGTCCTTTTCTGACGGACGATTCGCAGACGTTGTAAACGCAATCGTTGGCCAGGCCGTTGGAATGCACGTCGAAGTTCTCGAAGTCGTCCGTTTCGGGACGGTAGCGATCCAGTCCGCTTCCGGAGGTGGAGAACCAGAGGTTGCCCCGGCTGTCTTGCGCGATGTTGTTAATCGTATTGTTGCTGATGCTGTGGGGATTCTTCGGGTCGTGGGCGTAGTTCACGAGCTTTCGGCTCTCGAAGTGATAGGCGTACACGCCTTTTCCGGTGACGGCAATCCAAAGCGTCCCTTTGTGGTCCAGACAGAGGCCGGCCACCATCTGAATGTCTTGTCCTTCCCGCCGATTTTTGAAGAGCGGTTCGGCCAGCCCCGTCGCGGGGTCGAAGAGGCAGACGCCGGCCTGCGTGCCGACGATGAGTTTCCGGCCATAAGGAATGATGTCGCGCACGATGTCCGAGGGGATGGAAGAATCGTCGCCGGGCCTCGACCGATATACGGTGAAACGTCCCGTGCGCAGGTCGAGTCTGTTGAGTCCTCCCAGATGTGTGCCAATCCACATCAGGTCGTTGTCCCCATCGTAGCAGATGGCCTTGACATTGTCGTGCGAGAGGCTGTTTTCGCCTTCGCGATGCCTGTACCAGCGATAGTTGTTTCGCTTGCGGTCATAAACGTTGACGCCACCTCCTTCGGTGCATATCCAAAGGTTGTCGTGTTTGTCTTCCGTCATGCGGCCGATGATGGGACTGCTCAATCCTTCGTGCGGCGCGGTGCCCACTTTGTAGCGCGTGTAGATTTCGTATTCGGGATTGAAGAAGTTCACGCCTCCGAAGTAGGTTCCGAGCCACAACGTGCCTTGCCCGTCTTTCACGATGCACCACACGGAGGAGTGGGTGAGGCTGCCCGGGCGATTGTTCTCGGAGGTGTAGAGCGTAAACTTTCCCGTGGTTTTCTCGTAGCGGTTCAATCCGTTGAATGTGCCTATCCAGAGATTGCCGTTGTTGTCTTCGCAGCAGCTTCTCACGAAGTCGGAGCTGAGGCTGTTCGGCTCGCGGAGGTTATGACGGAAGTTTTGCATTCCGCCGTCGGCCTTGACGCGATACAAGCCCTCTTCCCAACTTCCTATCCACAGTTCGCCCTCGGAATCTTCATAAATGCTGGTGATGTTGCCCTTGGGAACGGGGTGCGACAAACGGCCGTTTCCGTCGAGCTTGTACACGCCGTTTTCGGTGGTTCCCATCCAGAGGTTTTTCTTCCCGTCGATGTGAAAACAGGAGAAGGCGGCGGTTTTTTCCTTGAGTTCGTAGAAGAAATCGAAGTCGGAAGTGGCTTCGTTGTAGACGTAGATGCGGTTTTTGCGGCCGATGTAGAGCTTTTCGTGAAAGAAAACGGCGTTCACGTCGCCCTGAAGGAGTGTTTTGAACCGCAAGGTCTGAAGATTCAGTTCGGCCACGCCGTCGATGCAGTGCAGGTAGACGAATCCTTTGCCGTTGCCCGTGATGCGCAGCACGGTGTTGCTGAACAAGCTGTTGGTGTCGTGCTTGTTCAGTCCGAATCGGGTGATGTCGTTGCCGTTGTAGCGGTTGAGGCCCGCGCGGGTTCCTATCCAGATGATGCCTTGCTCGTCGACGTAAAGGCTGTTGACCGAAAATTGCGACAGACCGTCTTCCGTGGTCAGGTGGTTGAAGGTCATGTTTTGCCCTCGTGCGGCGACGGTTGCGATGCACAGCGCGAAAAGAATGAAAATTTTCTTCATCGGATTGTTTTCACGGGTTATAGACTCCACGGGCAAAGATAGTGTTAAAAAATGATATGCAAAGCAAAATCCCGTGTTTTACGGCTTTGTTGCGGCAGAAAAATTCGCGCCGATGAAGATTCCGCTTTTCCCCGCAACCGGGAAAACGCCGGGAAACGTCCTCCCGGACAGAGTTTCTTTGCCCGATTGGCCGGGGAAAAAAGTGAAGAAGAGAAGAATGCGAATGCTTTTTCATTAAAAAATAGGTGTTAACTTTGTCGGGACGGAATTTTCGGGATCGGCCCGTGTGCAAATCCCGGCGAAACACCTTATATTATATGACGCTTCACTAAAAATCGAGCTTATGAACTGCAAAAAAAACTTGTTCTTTCTTCCCTTCTTCCTGATGACTGCAGCCGCGGCAACCCTGCTCATCCCGACGGGCTGTAAAAGCAAGGCCGAGCCGAAGACGGCGGCAGCCTCCCGCTTCGTGTTCGACGGCGACACGATGCTCATCCGCTCGGCGCGCCTCGTGAGCTGGGGAAAACAGAACTATTACCTCTTTCTCTACCTCACGGAAGACAGCACAAGCTATCTTTTCCTCCATGCCAACACGGCGAAGCACAACCAACGCGAAATCGACCTCTCGAAAATCGAAGGCACGCACCGCGAAACGTTCAACTGGTTCGTGGGAGCCGTGATGGACAGGAAACACCGCTTCTCGGCCACCGGAAGATACGGCTCGCGACGGCTTTTCCGCACGGGAAACCTGCGCATCATGGCCGATCTTCAAACCGGAAGCTACTTCGTGAGCCTCACGGGCGGCGCAATGGACGCCACATCGGCCGGAGCCTACGACGAGCGTCCGCATACGGTCGACATACAGGCCGAAGGCTCCGCAACCGTAGAGGTGATGACCGAAGATGCCGTGCCCCACTTCGACGAGGATGCCCCGGTGCGCAAAACACGCTGAATCCGTCGGCCCGCGGCCCGTGCGGACTCCGACGCGCGGGCCTTTTCGCACCGCACCTCACTTTTTCTCCGCCGCGAAACCGTAATCGGCGGAAAATGCCTATCTTTGCGGCTTATTGAATGCATGAACCTGAACTTGGCGGGGAACTTTCCCCGACGATTATTTTTATAAACGCTAAACTTTATCATGATGAAAAAAATCAAGACCTTCATTCGCCGTCCCTTCCTGTTCGTGGCGGCGGGAATCGCGCTCACGGCTTTTGCGGCCTCATGTTCCAAGAACGAAAACACTGAAGTGCCCCTTGCGGCCGAAATCGTGGTGGACAACACGGGAGGAACGCCAAAAAACGCCCGACTGGAGTGCGACGACAACGGCAATTTCGCACTCCTTATCTACACCGAATCCGACGAAAACAACTTCATTCGCATCCAAGGCAACACCGCCACGCATCGCAACAAGGAAATCGACCTCACGGCCAAAGAAAATCCGCAAGCGGGTAAACGCACTTGGAGCGTGGACTGCAAAAAGAACGGCAAAACACTGTTTGCCGGAAGCGGCGACCCGCAGACGATGCCCGTTTTCAAGGCGGGAAAGCTCACCGTCGACCTCGATGCCGAGAGCGGAAACTATAACGTGACCCTCACGGGCGGAAAAATTCAGGCCGCGAACGGCGACAACGGCGACGGCAAGGAACACACCCTCCACATAAAGACAGCGGGAAAGGCCGTCGTGAAAAAAACAACCGACATGCCCAAGCCCGAACCCATGAATGATATACGGATAGA
>JBHAEN010000256.1:0-2962 GCA_041855645.1 Bacteroides sp.
AGTGGTAAGGCTCTGACAAATTTTAAGAATACACTCCCGGATGTGGATAGCGATTTGGCACAGGAGCTAACACGCGACCCCTACGATTTCTCTTTCACAGGTTTGCGTGGAAAATACAATGAACGCAAGCTGAAAGATACACTGCTGACCAATATCACTAATTTTTTGTTGGAACTTGGTACAGGGTTCGCCTATGTAGGCAAAGAGTATCGTTTGCAAATAGCTGAGAAGGAAAAATTTATAGACCTGCTTTTCTATAATCTCAGATTATCTTGCTATGTGGTGGTAGAGGTTAAAATCGGAGAGTTCGATTTTGCCGATGCCGGTCAGTTAGGCGGTTACGTTGTCGCTTGCAATCACCTGCTTCGCAAGGAGGGGCGCGACAATCCCACAATCGGATTGCTTATTTGCAAGCAAAAGAACAACACTTTGGCTCAATATGCACTGGAATCAAGTAGCCAGCCACTCGGAATATCCGAATATGAGCTTGAAAAACTCTATCCTGAAAAGGTTGAAGGTACAATGCCGTCCATCAAAGAGATAGAAGATAAATTAGATGGTCAAACCAACAACTAAATTCTCATTTAACCTCCTTACCGCATGTATATTCTTCTTTGAGGCATTAAGTGCAGATAATCGGATGACAGATAAAATGAAGGCTGCGGAAACAAATAGATTGAATGGCTTAATAGAAAAAATAACAGATTATTGTTTCGACTATGCCTATGGTGAGATTTCATTTCTTAAAAAAGAAATCTCATTCATATCGGATTTTTGGGAGGTATTGGATTTAACCATTTTGCCCATATCGCCTAAAAACATTCAAGCTCAATTAGAAAACATCAAAGGAGACGATGATGCTTTTCTGAAAATATCGGAGCAATTAAATGATGAAGTGTTTAACTCCATAAGAGAGTATAAAAAAATAACAGAGATGAGCGCTCGGGAAATGAGTTTGAGAAATCTACTGTCTTGTTTCTTTATAACCGATTTTGAGCCTTGCGATTTGATAATAGAATATGCTTCTTGTGATTTGCTTGAATTAGGCGTTTCGGAAGAACTTATCGTAGATAAATTGCATAAATATTTCGGTGATATCCTGTTGCCTGCGGATGATTAGGGAAAAATGGACTGACTTTAAACGAGACTGTTATGGAGAGAGGCTCTTACCTGTTGGAAGTCGGCAAGGCAGACAGAGGCAAGTACGCTACTTGCTCTGCCGGTAAGCTGATTTTGAATAAAAGAAGTCTTATTGAAACACATCTGCCCACATATAAAATAAAAAAAGAAGAAGAGAAGCCGTTAATCATCCTTCTCGTCATGCCTTCCATGCGCCGAAACGTCAGTCGGCAGAGTCCGTATGCCTGCTTCCTTTCCGATTCTTTCTTCCGGCCCCGTCCGTCGCTTGTTTTCGTTTTAGGTTCGCCCCGTTTCTGAAAAGCGTATTCAGAAATTCATTCAGACGAATGGTCTGAAAACGGGGTTCGATAAAAATGCCTGCCGTACTTTTGTCTTGTCGAAGAGCTCGAAAGACATCAGTTATCCTTTTTATTCATTAACCTAAAAAAACAAGTAATTATGCCAATTCTTTTCAAACGTTATCAGGCTACGATGAAAAACAAAGCGGGTAAACGACTTTTTTATCCGCGCGTGGTCTGCACGGGCAATGTGAACACGATGCAAATCGCCCGCGAAATTGCCTCTTACAGTTCGCTCTCGACGGGCGACGTGAAAAATACGCTCGACAACCTCGTCGTGGCCATGGAGCGCCACCTGCAAGCCTCGCAGAGTGTCACGCTCGACGGGTTCGGTACGTTCAGCGTCGGCATCTGTGCCGGCGGTCAGGGCGTGGAGAAGGAAGAAGACGTGTCGGCCTCCAAAGTGCGGCTGAAGGTACGGTTCCGTCCCGCGTCGACGCACAACCCCGACCGTAGCGTGGCCACCCGTGCCTTGCTGACGGGCGCCCGTCTGGTGCGCTACGAATCCTTGGAATCCGGTGCTTCCGGCGGTACGACCCCGCCTGCTTCGGGTCAAAGCGGCACGGCTCCCGATCCGGGTGCGTAAACCCAAGGTGGTGAGCCATGCGAACGATCGACCTGATCATCGTCCACTGTTCCGCCACCCGCGCCGATTGCCGGCTTGCGCCTTCCGATCTGGAGAAGGCGCACCGCCTGCGCGGTTTCGACGGAACGGGCTATCACTACTACATCGACAGGGAAGGCACGGTCCACGCCACCCGTCCCGCGGAACGCATCGGCGCCCATTCCCGCGGCTTCAATGCCCGTAGCATCGGGGTCTGCTACGAGGGCGGACTGGATGCCCGCGGACGTCCGGCCGACACGCGTACGCCTTCGCAGCGCGATGCCCTCCGCCGCCTGATCGGCGAGTTGCTTCGTCTTTTTCCCGGCAGTCGGGTGTGCGGGCACCGCGACCTCAGCCCCGACCGCAACGGTAACGGCGAAATCGAGCCGGCGGAGTGGATCAAAGTCTGTCCCTGCTTCGATGTGCGAAGCGAATATCCTTTATTCTTTAACCTTTAATTCTTCAGTTGTCATGAAAAAGAAATCAGCATGGGATGTCATCCTTAAAGTCATCATCGCCGTAGCCTCCGCCATATTGGGGGTTGTGGGAGGAAATGCGATGAATCCGTAAAGGGGTTTCGTTCGCCATGGGCGAACGTCTGCCCGCCCTGTTCCGAACCGTCCGCACGGGGGATTCGCTTGTGCGGACGGTTCTGTTTATGTCATATCAGGTGCAAGTATGCTGTCGCATTTTGCGAAACTGAAATTCAGTTTTCCTTGGTTTTGCATTTATTTTATCCGTATTATAGGGCTGTGTATGTGTTGAATTGTCCATGTTCCCTTTCTCTCATACTGAGTAGGGGGTGTTTGAAGTATACTTTGGTTTTTTCCATCGTCTTGCCTAAATACAAAGACTATTTGTGCTTCTTGAGTGGAACTTA
>JBHAEN010000257.1:0-9120 GCA_041855645.1 Bacteroides sp.
GCCGTGGGGGCTTTCTCCGGGCTGGTGCTTGTGCGTCCCGGCGCACAGCATACCGCTTCGCAACAGACCAACCGGAATCTGTTGGCAACGAAGGAAGCGCGAATGTACACCCGACCTCAACTGGAAATTTATGCCGACGACGTGAAGTGCTCGCATGGCGCCACCGTGGGACAGCTTGACGAGAATGCGCTGTTCTATATGCGTTCGCGCGGCATTGCCGAGAAGGAAGCACGTCTGCTGCTCATGTTTGCCTTTGTCAATGAAGTTATCGACACCATCCGCCTCGAACCTTTGAAAGAACGTTTGCACTTGCTTGTGGAAAAACGTTTCAGAGGCGAACTGTGCCGCTGTCAGAATTGTTCAAAGTGTGAAAAATAGAGCGATTGCCCGGTCATAACCGCTAATTCCTGCCGACATGAATCCAACCATCCGTACCGACTTTCCCATACTGTCTCGTTCCGTATATGGCAAACCGCTCGTTTATCTCGACAACGGAGCAACCACTCAAAAACCCCGTCAGGTGGTAGACGCGCTCGTGGACGAGTATTATTCGGTCAACGCCAATGTGCATCGTGGGGTGCACTATCTTTCTCAACAAGCCACGGAGCTGCATGAGGCCTCGCGTGAAACCGTGCGCCGTTTTCTCAATGCCCGCAGTACGAACGAAGTGGTTTTCACCCGCGGAACGACGGAAAGCATCAATCTGCTTGCTTTTTCCTTCGGCGAAGCCTTTATGGACGAGGGAGATGAAGTGATTATCTCCGTCATGGAGCATCACAGCAACATCGTGCCGTGGCAATTGCTGGCCGCGCGAAAAGGCATAGCCATCAAAGTGGTGCCGATGAACGAGCGCGGAGAACTGCTGTTGGACGAATATGAGAATCTGTTTTCCGAACGGACAAAGCTGGTCAGCATTATGCAGGTGTCGAACGTGCTGGGTACGGTAAACCCGGTGAAGGAGATGATCCGGACAGCTCACGCGCATGGAGTTCCTTTTCTTGTCGACGCGGCGCAATCCGTTCCCCACATGGCCGTCGACGTGCAGGATCTGGATGCCGATTTCCTCGTTTTTTCCGCTCATAAAGTCTACGGTCCCACGGGGGTGGGCGTACTCTACGGAAAGGAAGAGTGGCTCGATCGTCTGCCGCCCTATCAGGGAGGAGGAGAGATGATTCAAACCGTATCGTTGGAAAAGACCACTTTCAACGAACTGCCTTTCAAGTTTGAAGCCGGAACGCCCGACTATGTCGGAACCACCGGACTGGCGAAAGCGTTGGACTACGTTACCGCACTCGGCATCGAGCGCATAGCCGCCCACGAGCAAGAACTTACGGACTATGCCCTGCAACGGCTGCGTGCCCTGCCCGGCATGCGTATTTTCGGCGAAGCGGAACATCGTGGCGCCGTCGTCTCGTTTTTGTTGGGCGATATTCACCACTTCGATCTCGGCACATTGCTCGACAGGCTCGGCATCGCCGTTCGCACCGGTCATCATTGCGCGCAGCCGCTTATGCAGCGATTGGGCATTGAAGGAACCGTTCGGGCCTCATTCGCCCTTTACAACACACGCGAGGAAGTGGATGCCCTTGCCGACGGAATCGACAGGGTACGGAAAATGTTTTGAGAAGTAACTGTCGCGCCCGTATGAATCATCCGTTGTCTTTGTTCCGTTACTGCCCCCGATGCGGCTCTTCGCGTTTCGGTGTCCACAATGCGAAATCCAAGCGTTGCGCCGAATGCGGATTCGTTTATTATTTCAATTCCTCCGCCGCCACGGTGGCCTTTATCTTCAATGAGCGAAACGAATTGCTGGTTTGCCGCCGTGCTCAGGAACCCGCCAAGGGGACGCTCGATTTGCCGGGCGGTTTTGTCGACATGCACGAAACCGCCGAAGAAGGCGTGATCCGCGAAGTGTCGGAGGAAACCGGCTTGTGCGTGACGCAGGCCGAATATCTCTTTTCACTGCCCAATATCTACCTGTACAGCGATTTTGAAGTACACACTCTCGATCTCTTTTTCCGCTGTACGGTGACCGGCAGCGAGGGCCTGCGTGCAATGGACGATGTGGCCGAGTCTTTCTTCATCCCTCTTGCCGAAGTGCGCCCCGAACGGTTCGGGCTTGCTTCCGTCCGCCAAGGAGTGGAGAGGATGCTGGCCGAAAACCGCCGCGACGAATAGAATCTTTGATCTCCGTTACGTAATTTTTTTCCTCGTATATCCGTTTCCTTTCAGGGAAAGGAGCGCGGTATTCGTTCTGCCATGCCTGTGTCCGGATGGAAAGCGGATTTGCGGCTTCATTGCCCGGGCGCACGGAGAGCCTCAGTTCATCGGAGGGACGCCGCGCAAGGTGTCGAAATTCTGTATCTCGACAAAGTCTTTATACCTCATTCCCTTGAAGCCTACGACACGTTCTTCCTTCGGCGATTTGCTCACTTCAAAGCGATGAAGAACGGGTTTGCGGGGAGCCTTGGAGTTGTGGATGAGATCGTCCGAATCCGTGATGTAGAGGTAGCGCACCAATCCGTTCTCGTCATACTCGCATCCCCACAGGGTCACGGCGTGCGACGAGGTGTAGCCGGGATTGATGGCCAGCACCACGATGCCCTCCTTCAAGGCTTGGATGATGAGGCGCGAGAAGATGGCCAAGGCGTCTTCGGTCTTGCCGCTGCCGTTGTCCCAAGTGGAATATCCGCTCACGGGAATCGAGTAGTCTTTGCCCCAGCGGTCCTTGATTCGCTCGTAGACCTCTTTCAGGTAAGCTCCCGAACCGGGTGTCGGTTGGGCGAACATGTCTTTGCCGAAACTTGCCGCGTCGTTCTGCCCGGTGAAGTACCACCGGAATCCGATGTAGGAAGAACCGCCCAGATTGTTCCATCGGCTCACGAACTCTTCGAAGATGGCCAGTTCCCATTCTTTGCCGGGACCGTCGGGCGTTCCTGCCGGCAGCCGGTTTCCTTCCCGCACGTAGTTGTCTTGCCACCATTGCAGCGCATTGGCGCAAGAGGCCGCCCAACAGAGAAGGCCTTCGATGCCGCGCCCGTCTTTCTTTTTGTTCACGTCATACCAGCCGCTTTCTTTGGTCACTCCGCGGGCAAAGAGCAGTCCCGCCACTTGAGCCTCCACCTCGAACGTCTCGGAACGGGCGTGTTTGTAGTCGGCGCGGAAGAGGTATTTGCCGGCCTGCCGGGTTCTGAATACCGCTTGTTCCACGGGTGTTTCGCGTTCTCCTTGCAGCAACAGGATGCGGCTTTCGGCCGTGATGTCCGTATCGCCCCGCATCACGGTGAATCTTACTTCCTCGCGGCCGTCGGCTTGAATCACGGCCGCCGAACCCCGCAGCTCGATGGTAAGCGGCAAGGCTTCGAGGACAACGACGTTGGAGCGATGCCCCCGGTAGATGGCACCGATGGTGTAGGTTCCGCTTTGAGAGGTGCTGAAACCGGCCTCGGAAAGCGGAATCTCCCGGTCGTTTTCGACGACATACAGCTTACAGTCCGGCGTGATGTCCGCGTCGTCGTGAGTCACCCGGAAGGTCACCTTTTCCTCTCCGTCGGCCACAAAACGGGTTGTCGAGCTGCTGAGGAGCAACGAGAGTTCCACCGCCTCCACCCGTATGAGGTTCGATTTGTACTTGCCTTTGTAGAGCGCATAGAGTTCAAAGACTCCGGTTTCGGAGGAGACGAAGCGGGCGTCGGTCAGCTTTTCGTCGGATGCGGCAAGAAAAAACTCGCATTCAGTGTCCGTTTCCATGCCGTTGCAGTGAAGGGTGAGTCGTGCGGCATCGGTTCCGTCGGCTTTGATCACTTGCTTGTCGGCCGAAAGTACGACTTCATACGAATCTTCGATGGCGGATGTGTCGGACGTGGTGCAGCCGGCGATCCATATTGCGGAAAAGAGAAAAAGGAGGGGGGTGAGGTCAAAAATCTTTTTTATCATATTCATCGTTTCGCTTTCGGTATGGCGATTTGGGTTTGGCGACGCAAAGATAGGCAATCTCGCCTTTACTCCCAACAGCTTCCGGGAGTCCGGCACGCGAAGCATGGAGTTTTTTCCCGGCAGACGCCGTTTCTCGGAGATTTTTCGTAAATTTGTCCGCAGAAAAATCGAAGCATCAAGATGAAAACATCAGTCAAATCAGTAATAAAAACAGACAATAAATTCGTTTCTTCTTCATAAAACGAAGAAGGATGACCCCTCTTATACCGATAGAGGCTGCAAATCCTGCGGGATTTTGCAGCCTTTTTTGTTGAAAAAACGGATATTTTCGGTGAAACGGCGTGTTTTTCGTTTTTGCAAAAACACCATGAACGTTTTTGCAAAAACGACGCCTTTTTTTTAGAAAGACGGCAGTTTGGGCTTTGCTTTTTTTGTAATGATATTTAATTGTTGATGCGGGAGGGAATGTTCGATGAGGGAAAATCGGGTAAGATAAACGGACAAAATGACGGATTGAAATTCTTCCACAAAAAAACTCCGACCGAGGTCGGCCGATGGTTTTACGCCCGTCGCCGAAAAAAATGTTCGGGATACTTGAAAAAAGCTCATGCCTGTCGTGTGTGTAGCGGTCGTTTTTATGTAATCCTTTGTTTTGTTTTGGGGTTTCGGGATTGATTTACATAATATTTCCTCTCGCCTCTGTTTCTTCAATTCGTTTCACTACCTTTGCACATATTTTTCTTGTTGAAGATTCCATGATAGAAAAACTGATTGTGCTGGAAGACGTAGACCCCGCCGTATTCTATGGCGTCAACAATGTCAACTTCCAATTACTCAAATCGCTATACCCCAAACTGCGTATCGTGGCCCGCGACAATGTAATCAAGGTGCTGGGCGACGAAGAGGAGATGTGCGCTTTTGAGGAGAATATCGTTCGGATAGAGCAATACTGCGCCCAACATAACACGCTCAAGGAGGAAGTCATCATCGACATTGTGAAGGGAAATGCTCCGCAGGCCGAGTCGGCGGGTAATGTCATTGTATTCAGCGTGATGGGCAAGCCCATTATTCCCCGCAGCGAGAACCAGACGAAACTGGTCGAGTCGTTCGCCAAAAACGACATGGTGTTTGCCATCGGACCGGCCGGTTCGGGTAAGACCTATACAGCCATCGCGCTGGCCGTTCGCGCGTTGAAGAACAAGGAGATAAAGAAAATCATCCTTAGCCGTCCCGCCGTGGAAGCCGGCGAGAAACTGGGATTCCTGCCCGGCGACATGAAAGAGAAGATAGACCCCTATCTGCAACCGCTCTACGATGCGCTGCAAGATATGATTCCGGCGGCCAAACTGAAAGAATACATGGAGCTGAACATCATACAGATTGCTCCGCTTGCCTTTATGCGCGGGCGCACGCTCAACGATGCGGTGGTTATTCTCGACGAAGCGCAGAATACCACGACGCAGCAAATCAAAATGTTTCTCACCCGTATGGGCATGAACACGAAAATGATCATTACGGGCGATATGACGCAAATCGACCTTCCGGCTTCGCAAACGTCGGGCCTGGTACAGGCCATGGGCATACTTAAGGGTGTGAAAGGAATCGGCGTGGTGGAGCTGAACAAGAAAGACATCGTACGCCATAGGCTGGTGACCAAGATTGTGGAAGCCTATGAAAAATACGAGACAGGAGTCAAATCGGAAAACAAGAAGAAAGCATGAATCGCGGCAAAGGTTGAACACGTGCTCGCTTAACGACTAAATATCATTCTAAACATTTCAAGCCCAATGAAAGCATTAACAAGAACAGATTTCAATTTACCCGGACAGACGGGCGTATATCACGGAAAAGTGCGCGATGTATATACCATCGGAGGAGAAAAATTGGTCATGGTGGCCACGGACCGTATTTCGGCTTTCGATGTGGTCTTGCCCGAAGGCATCCCCTACAAAGGGCAGATGCTGAACCAGATCGCTTCCAAGTTCCTTGATGCGACGACCGATATCTGCCCCAACTGGAAACTTTCCACTCCCGACCCGATGGTGACGGTAGGCGTGTTGTGCGAGGGTTTCCCCGTGGAAATGATTGTGCGCGGATACCTCTGTGGCAGCGCATGGCGTGCCTATAAGAACGGCGTCCGCGAAATCTGCGGGGTTCCTCTTCCCGAAGGCATGCGCGAAAACGAACGTTTTCCCGAGCCCATCATCACTCCCACCACGAAAGCGGAAATGGGATTGCATGACGAAGACATCTCGAAAGAAGAAATTCTGCGTCAGGGCCTGGCCACACCCGAAGAATATGCTTTGTTGGAGAAATACACCCTCGCTCTGTTCAAGCGGGGAACGGAAATCGCCGCCGAACGCGGACTTATCCTCGTCGACACGAAATACGAATTTGGCAAACGTAACGGAACCATCTACCTCATGGACGAGATTCATACGCCCGACTCCAGTCGTTATTTCTACGCCGAAGGTTATCGCGAACGCTTCGAGAAAGGCGAACCTCAACGCCAACTCTCCAAGGAATTCGTGCGTGAATGGCTCATGGATAACGGCTTTCAGGGAAAAGCCGGACAGCAGGTTCCCGAAATGACTCCCGCCATCGTGCAGAGCATTAGCGACCGCTATATAGAACTTTATGAAAACATTACGGGCGAGAAGTTCGTTAAAGAAGAAACGCCCGACATCGCCGGACGCATCGAGCGAAACATCGTCGCCGCTTTGCGTTAATCATTTTTCGGCAAAACGGTCGGCCCTCATTTCCATGGATTATCCTCAGCAACACATCAAGCCCTACGGCGAAGCCGGAAAGAAAAGCGAGCAGGTGGAGCGAATGTTCGACAACATCGCTCCTACCTACGACGCGCTCAACCATCTGCTGTCGTTAGGCATCGACCGGCGTTGGCGCAAGAAAGCCGTTGCCGCCTTGCGCCCGTTCGCTCCCCGCCGAATGATGGACGTTGCCACCGGTACCGGTGATTTTGCCCTGCTGGCCTGCCGTGAACTGAATCCGGAGGAACTGATCGGCACGGATATTTCCGAGGGGATGATGAAAGTGGCACGCGAAAAGGCCGATCGGGCGCGTTTGTCCGACAAGCTTTCTTTCGTGCGCGAGGACTGTACGGCGCTCTCTTTCCCCGATGAACGATTCGATGCCGTTACCGTGGCATTCGGCATTCGCAATTTCGATGATCTGGACCAAGGCTTGTCCGAGATGTGTCGCGTGTTGAGACCGGGCGGAAAACTCGTGATATTGGAACTCACCACCCCCGAACGGTTCCCGATGAAGCAGCTTTTCGCTCTTTATTCCCGCGTGGCGATTCCTTTGATCGGGCGGCTCATGTCGAAAGATAACCGTGCCTATCGCTATCTGCCCGATACCATACGGGTGTTTCCGCAGGGGAAAGTGATGCGTGAGGCACTGTTGCGTGCCGGATTCGCCGAAGCGGATTTTCGTCGGCTGGCACCGGGCGTTTGTACGCTTTATACGGCTACGAAATAAGAACTATCGGTAAACTGATTTTTTAAATTCAATTCTGCATGGACAAATACGGCTTAATCGGTTATCCGTTGAAGCATTCGTTTTCGATCGGATACTTTAATGAGAAGTTTGCCTCCGAGCAAATCGACGCGACTTATGTCAATTACGAGATTCCGCAAATAGCGGACTTTCGGAAAGTGGTTGAAGAAACGCCCGGACTGCGCGGACTCAATGTCACCATACCCTACAAAGAACAGGTAATTCCGTTTTTGGACGAACTCGACCCCGACACCCGGAGAATAGGAGCCGTAAACGTGATTAAAATCATCCGCCTGCCGAAAGGCAAGATCAGGCTGGTCGGTTACAATTCCGACATCATCGGCTTTACCCAGTCCATACAGTCGCTTCTGTTGCCCCATCATCGTCGGGCGTTGATACTTGGCACGGGCGGTTCGTCGAAGGCCGTGTTTCACGGACTGAAAAACCTCGGCATCGAGAGTACGTTCGTCTCGCGCACGCGAAAAGGAAGCGGCATGATTACCTACGACGAACTGACACCCGACGTGATGCGGACGCATACCGTCGTGGTAAACTGTACGCCCGTGGGCATGTATCCGCAAGTGGACGCTTGTCCCGACATCCCTTACGAACTGCTCACGCCCGACCATCTGCTTTATGATCTGCTCTACAATCCCAACACCACCCTGTTCATGAAAAAGGGCGAAGCGCAGGGAGCCGTCACCAAAAACGGTTTGGAGATGCTTCTGTTGCAAGCCTTCGCGTCGTGGGAAATATGGCACAGCTGACCGGAAACACATTTTGCATGTGAAGCCGGGGGCTGTTTTACCGAAAAACTTATCTTTGCATCAGGAAGTTATCCGCAATGAAACCGATAATCACCTTTCTTGTTTCTCTTCTCTGTTGCCTGCCGTCGGCGGCTAAAGAGAAAATCTACACGGTAGAGAACCTGCCCAAAGTCCATTTGCAGGACAAAACGCGTTACACCGTCAATCCCGACAATATTCTTTCGGCGGAGGCATGCATGGCCATTGACACCATGCTTTATGCCCTTGAACGGGAAACCGGCATTGAAACGGTGGTTGCCGTGGTGTCTTCCATCGGGGAGGCCGACTGTTTTGATTTCTCTCATCGGCTGCTCAACGAGTGGGGAGTGGGTAAAAAGGGAAAAGACAACGGTCTCGTCGTCCTGCTCGTCATCGACCAAGGTTGCATTTATTTCTACACCGGATACGGTCTCGAAGGCGTCCTGCCCGATGCCGTGTGCAAACGCATACAGACGCAAACCATGCTGCCTTTCCTGAAAGAAAAGAATTGGGATGAGGCCATGATAGCCGGCGTGCGGTCTCTTCGTGCGCGCCTCGACGGTTCGATGGCGAACGATGAGAGAGATACTGCAAAGGGAGGCGGCGGAGGAGGCTGGGAAATGCTTTTCATTCTGTTGGGAATTTTCGGAGTGGGCAGTGCCTTGGCCTACTGTTCGGCATACCGGCAATCGCAATGCCCCCAATGCGGGAAGCATGAATTGCAGCGAAGCGAGAGCCGACTCGTGTCGGAGTCCAATGGAATTAAGACCGAAGACGTGATTTACACCTGCCGGAATTGCGGCCATCGCGTGATACGTCGAAGGCAGTCGTACAACAGCAATTATGGCCCGCGCGGTAACCGCGGAGGCGGACTTCCTCC
>JBHAEN010000258.1:0-33005 GCA_041855645.1 Bacteroides sp.
AGAATGCGAACAAACTCATCAGAAAACATATTCCCAAAAAGGCGGACTTCGATAGATTATCAGACGATTACATCAAAAAAGTACAATATAAACTCAACAAAAGACCCAGGGAGAAATTAAACTTTGATACACCAAAACATCGATTCTTCCTGTTTTTTTCGTAACGTTGCATTTGCTGTTGGACTCTACCGGCGTGCGAAGTTGCTGTCCGAAAAGCCCAATAAGTAAAAAGGTGGTTATTGCCCTATAAAAAAATGAGTGTTGTCCCGCATTTTTTTGAAAGGAGAAGCCTTCCTTTCTCCGAAAACTGCCGATGATGCATTTTATCGCACGCTCTGCAACCGGCGACCACCCCATGCACATGCGTCCTCACACAAACAGGTCGCTTGTAAAACTATTTCAACCTCTCTCGCGAAATCGGTTTCGGAATCGGTCGGGATTTCGACCCTCTCCAAAGTCCCTCCGGAAGGGCGTTTCCGAAATGCACGCATTTGACGTCTGAAATGCACGCACCTGACGTCTGAAATGCACGTGTTTCAGACGTCAAATGCGCGCAGTTGTCGCGTGAATTGCACGCGATTCGGAAAACGAGGAAAAACATGTAAAGAAAAGAGAGCGTCGAGCGCAGAATGGAACAGGGGGAAATGCCAAGACAACTACCGGAAATTCAAAACACCCCAAGACGAGCCTTACAGAAGAAACAACGAATTTCGCACTTTCCGGTTACCCCTGCGCGCCTTCTTTTTCGGAATAAGAAGAAAATCGTGCGCAATTACGAACACTTTTTTGCAGAGAAACACATAACTTTGCACTCGGTCAATCAAAAAGTCGACTATGAAAATAAAACTCGCCATAGATTTGGGCGGAACAAACATCCGCATCGGCCAAGTAGCGAACGGCATAATCCTAAACAAACAATCGGTTTCTTGTCCTGCTCAAAAGGATGAAGCGGAAGTATTGGCGCAACTATGCCTGCTAATCCGCGAAATGAACAGCGACGCGGTGACGGGCATCGGCATCGGAGTGCCTTCGGTAGTCGATTCGGAACGGGGCATCGTCTACAATGCCGCCAACATCGCCTCCTGGAAAGAGGTACATCTGAAAGATATTCTTCAAAAAGAATTCCGTTTACCCGTGGCGGTCAACAACGATTCCAACTGCTTCGCCTTAGGAGAACATCTCTTCGGCGAGGGCACGGCCTATAAAGACATGGTCGGCATCACCCTGGGGACAGGAGTCGGCGCAGGCATCGTGGTCGACGGGAAACTGTATTGCGGACGAAACACCGGCGCGGGCGAAGTAGGTTCGCTCCCCTATCTGGACGCCGACTACGAACAGTATTGCAGCAGCGGATTCTTCGTTAAACACCACCGTACCACGGCGAAAGAGGCAGCCGAAAGCGCACGGAAAGGAGACGCCCGCGCCCTCGCCATCTGGCACGACTTCGGACGTCATTTGGGACAACTGTTCAAGGCCGTGCTCTTCGCCTACGATCCGGAAGCCATTGTCATCGGGGGTGGCATCGCCTCAGCCTATCCGCTCTGCGAATCGGCCGTGCGCGAAGCAATGTCCGATTTTCCCTATCCCGCCATGCTACAACGCCTTCACATACGCACGACACGGCAGGCCGACATCAGCCTGCTGGGCGCTTCGGCGCTGGTTGACGACTGACGGAGGACTGAAAACTCCGGACGCAACCACCATGGCATCTCGTTTTTTATACCGGAAAGAGAAAAACCCTTTATATTATGAACTTTATATTTTTAATGCATGAAACAAGTCAATCTTAGAATCTTTCAGACGATTCTGACCTTGGTTTTAGGTCTGTTCCTGTCTGTAGAAGCTTATGCACAGCAAATCCCGGTAAGGGGAACGGTAAAAGATCAGACGGGCGAACCCGTGATTGGAGCCAATGTGCTGGTAAAAGGCAGCACTACGGGAGTGATAACGGACGTAAACGGGAAGTTTGAAATATCAGCCGGCCGTAACGGCACGCTGGTCGTGAGTTATATCGGTTTCATCACCCAAGAAGTCCCCATTACGGGAAGAGAGATGACCGTTATCTTGAAAGAAGACAACGAGGTGTTGGAAGAAGTTGTTGTCTTAGGCTACGGAGCGAACACACGCAAACAAGACCTTTCTGCTTCAGTGGGCGTTTTAAGCAACACGGACGAACTGACCGTTCGCCCGGTAAGTTCCACCGAAGGCATGCTGCAAGGACAGTTGGCCGGCGTAACCATCCAATCGAACGGTGGCGACCCGACCAAGGCACCCAACATCGTCATCCGCGGACAAGGTTCGCAGAACGGCGACAACGTGCTTTGGGTGGTCGACGGAGTGCCCGGCGCCCCCATTGCTTCAATGAATGACATCGAGAGCATCGTGGTGTTGAAAGACGCCGCTTCCGCCGCCATCTACGGTGCACAATCGGGTGCAGGCGGTGTCATCCTCGTGACTACCAAGAAAGCCAAGGAAGGCGCTCCGTCGCTATCGTACGACGCCACATTCGGCATTCGCAACGCGACAAACCTCATCCAACCCCTCAATGCGGAGCAACAAATAGAGATGCGCACACGCTCTTACGCCAATGCGGGCGAGACACTCCCCATCGGCTGGGACGTTACGAAGAATCCGTGGGTGGCTACTACCCGCACGGACTGGATGGACACCATCTTCCGTACCGCACTTTATCAACGGCACAACGTTTCGCTCAATGTGGGCACGGACAATTTCGTAAGCCGCTTCTCTTTTGCATACGACAACGATGAAGGTACGCTCATCAACACCTATAACAAAAACCTTTCATTACGCTACAATGGCAAGATGAAACTGAATAAGTGGGTGAGCATCAGTCAGGATCTTGTGTGGAAGAACACGCAAGCCCGCTCTAAGGACACGGAAAACGACGGCTATACGGGGCCCATACTTTCGGCCATCTACATGCCGGCAAGTGCCACGGTCTACAATCCGCTCGACGGCAGTTACGGTGGCGTTACGACGGAAGACCCCGCCTACATTGCCCGATACGGTTCAAACTTCTCGGATATTCACGGAGATGCCGTAAACCCCGTCCGGTTACTCGAGGCCGACAACAGATATGACCGCACGAGTGACATCTGGAGTACCTCCGCATTGGAAATTGCCAACGTAGTGCCCGGCTTGAAATTCATCAGCCGATTTACCTACAACGTAAATACCAACCTTTACAAGAACTTCACGCCTATCCGTGATGAAGTGGGTAAGCCCGATTTGTCCAACACACTGAACGAAACGACTTATCGTCTCGACGCATGGAAAACGGAGAACACACTGACCTACGATCGCATTTTCGATAAGCACAGCGTAGGTGCATTGCTGTCTACAACGGCAGATCGCACGGCAACAAGAGGATTGGAAGTTACCGGAACAGGCTTTGAAACCGAGGCGGCCGCCCTTCAATATCTCGCTTATGCCAAATCCACTACGGCCAAAGATTATCTGACCGGTCCGGATGCCAACGTATCGCTTATCGCCCGTTTGGCCTATTCTTACGACGACCGCTACTTTGCCACGGCCTCATGGCGTCGCGACTACGCCGGCCGTCTGCCGAAAGAGAACAATTACGGCGATTTCCCCGCGGTGACACTCGGCTGGAAAATCTCAAACGAGAAGTTCTTCAAAAAGAGCAATTTCATCAGCCTGCTCAAACTGAGAGCCTCTTGGGGACGCGTGGGAAATCTGGGGTCAATCGGCTACAACTATAAATCGCCGCTGCTCGCCAAAGATTCGTGGGCAGAACAAGCCCAATACGGTGTGGAAAACAATCGCACTTGGGGAACATTCCTCTTTAACAACACCGCCCTCAACCCCGCTTTGACTTGGGAAACATCCGAACAGACCGACTTCGGGCTGGATGTGGAAATGTTCAGAAAACGCCTCTCCCTCTCTCTGGACTATTTCGACAAACGTACTTTCAACTTGATTCAAACGCAGACGATGAATTGGCCCAACACCATCGGTATCAACCCGTTGCTTGTCAACCAGGGGGAAATCCGCAACCGCGGTCTCGAACTGCAGGTTAGTTGGAACGACAAAATCACCAAAGACTTCTCTTATTTCGTATCCGGCAACTTCTCCTACCTGAAGAACTGGGTTTCCGACATCGGCGTGAAAGCCGCAGACGGTTCATCGGGCGTATGGACGGACAGCGACACGAAATTCCGCAGCCTTCCCTACATGCGCCAAACGGCCGAAGGAGAGCCCCTGAACTCGTTCTTCCTGATCAAAACAGACGGAATCTTCCAATCTGCGGACGAAGTTACCCAATGGAATCAGACATACGGCAGGTATGTAACCAAAGCAGACGGAACCAAAGAATGGGTAGGCGTCCAGCCCAATGCCGTGCCCGGAGACTTGAAATTTGTGGATTATAACGGAGACGGTAAAATAACCGACGCCGACCGTCAGTATATGGGCAGCGCCACTCCTTCGACCACATTCGCCATGACTCTCGGTTTCAGCTACAAAAAACTCTCTGTCAGCACCATGCTGCAAGGAGTAGGCGGTGCAAAAGCCTTGTATGTGGGCAAATACATGATACTGAATGATGTCGAGAGCAGTTTCAACCGTTCGGCCGAAATCCTGAATGCATGGAGCACAACGAACCGCGACTCGGACATCCCCCGTCTGTCTAAAACCGATCCTAACGGAAACTTCAGCACAGCCTCCGACTGGTATCTGGAAAATACCTCCTACCTGCGCCTGAAGAACCTCACAGTGGCTTATGACCTAACTGACGCACTGCGCAAATGCTCGCACCTGAAAGAGCGTAACAGCCGGCTTTCTGTATATTTCAGCGGTGAAAACCTTTTCACCATAACCGGCTATTCGGGCATGGATCCCGAATGTGGGGGCTGGGATGCGTTGAAGTATCCGGTATCTCGAGTGCTTTCCGTAGGGGTGAAATTGATTTATTAATCATTAAAGGAAAGAAGATTTATGAAAAAAAATATATTATTTTTCGCCATATCTGCACTGACGCTTGGTTCGTGCAGCGATTTCTTGAACGTACAGTCGGAAGGCGATCCCACAACGACCATTTATTTTGTTAGTGACCAACAGGCCATTGATGCCGTAGACGCCTTGTACGAACGGTTCCATCAAGAAGCTGTTTATGGTCGGGAGCTGTTTTGGGAACAAGGAGCGGCGTGCGACGTGGTTTGGGGAAGATCACGTTCATACCCCACACTTGCCACTTTCAAATACACCGGTGACGAATCTCCTTTACGCACCGTTTTCGAAAGAATGTATGTTGTCATCTCCCGCTCAAACTGGGTCATTAAAAAATTGCTGACGAAACAGGCGTCGCAAGGTCTTTCCGCCATAGAAAGGCGCAGCCTCGGCGAAGCTTTTTTCACACGCGGATGGGCTCATTTCCTGATTGCCTATCGTTATGGGCTTCCGGAACAAGGCGTACCTTTTATACGGTATGAAGATTACGCGGGAGAGTATGACAACTCTATTCCTCCTCAACTGGCCTCGGTTGTCGACAACTATAAATTGATCATCTCTGACATGGACAGAGCCATCGAGTTCCTGCCCCTCTTCGAAGAGTACGGAGTTGACGACAGAGGACGTGCGCACGATGCTGCGGCCGTAGCCTTTAAAGCGAAAGTATATGCTTACTGGGCCACTTGGGATGCCACGCAATGGAACAATGTCATCAGCATGGTGAACGAGCTGGAGAACACCTATGGACGCGGACTGGCCAACACTTTCGCACAGATTTTCTCTTCAGACTTCGCCGACTACTGGACTAAGGAATACATCTGGAGTATTCCCGGAACGGGAGGAGCCGAAGGCGGTGGTTCTCTATTCCCCGGTGCCATCCTCGAAAACAAAGGATGGGGCAAATACAACGGATGGGGGCAGAACAAACCCGCTTATGACATTTATGAAGAAATGGTGAAAGACGGTATCGGAAACGACCGTTTGGTACGCACTCTTCTGGAGTATAATCAAGAGTTCCAATACTTCGGCGAAACACGCAAGTTCTATTCCGTCTCCGATTTTGAATCGGGCTTCATGATCAATAAATACATGGATCCTTTCAAGCATGAAGACCCCGTGGGAGAAGGCTATGTGAACACCAACGGAAACTGGCCGACAGTCCGTGTCAACTTCCCTATCATCCGTTTTGCCGAAATGCTGCTGTTCCGTGCTGAGGCTTATCTCATGACGAATCAAGCCGACAAGGCAACTGCCGACTTGAACCGCCTGCGTACACGCTCCAACCTCACAGCGCTGGCATCCACCGCAACCATGGCAGAACTTTACCATGAACGCCGTTGCGAGCTGGCTTTCGAGTTCACCGACCATTTGTACGACCTGAAGCGTTGGCATCGTTCGAGCAATGCTACCATCAAAGCATTGGCGGCAGCCGAACTGAACGCTCATCCGCGCGTACGCAACTATGCCGACCGAGCCAACCCCGAATCGACTTTCACCATCGCTCAGTATTCCGACTATAAAGATAAGGCTGCTTATCAGGACTATATGATCGTGTTCCCCTATCCTTCGGAACAAATCAGGAAATCGAACGGAGCATTGAAACAAAATCCGAATTATTGATTCCTCTTTCTGAAGTAGCGATCAGCCTCTTTGCGAATCATTGATTCTACTTGACGAAAAGAACTGCAGGAATCGGTATTGAAAAATACTTCATTCCTGCAGTTTTTCTTCTTTCTCCGCCGCAGTCGGAAGAATCCCGTGCAGGATGGAAAAACCGGCGTTGCGGGAATCGGACATCTTCAGTTCGGAAAATAAGAGAATTAAAAATGGGGCGACAATTTATTTACTTTGTGCGCAAAAACCATCGGCGACTGAAACGGAATGAACCAAACATCGTTTACCGGCCGCTTATACCATAAAATCCATCAACTTAAAAAACATCGGGATGAAATTGAAAGCCTTTTCTCATTTACACATCATCGGAATCATGGCCATATTCAGCGGCTGTGTGGAAAAAAACTCATCGCCGGTCGGGTACGTGAATCCCTTTATCGGGACCGGATTTCACGGTCATACTTATCCGGGGGCAACCGTTCCTTTCGGAGCCGTACAGTTGAGTCCCGATACGCGCCGCGGCAACTGGGATGCCTGTTCGGGCTATCATTACAGCGACACCACGCTTTTCGGTTTCTCGCATACACACCTTAGCGGAACGGGGTGCATCGACTTGGGAGATATTCTGTTCCGGCCGACCACACAAACCGTGGACACGGCATCGGCAACCGGCTCCGTTTATTCGCCCGCCGCATTTTCACACACGAACGAAGAAGCCACAGCCGGATACTATGCCGTCACACTGACCGACGAGCGCATCCGTGCGGAACTTACCACGACCACACACGTAGGGATGCACCGCTACACCTTCCCGAAAGACAAACCGGCTTCCGTCATCATCGACTTAGCCCATCTGCTGGACAATGAAACCATCTACGAAGCCTCTTTGCAACAGACGGATTCCAACGAAATCATCGGCATGCGCCGTACGGGAGGATGGGTGGACAATCAGACGATATACTTCGTCGCCCGCTTCTCCGAGCCTTTCGCTTCCGTACGTTTCGCGGGCGAAAAACTGGCGATACTCGGGTTTGAGAATGGAGAATCGAACACGGTCATCGCCAAAGTGGGACTCTCGCTCGTCAGTGCCGAGAACGCCCGACTGAATCTGGAGCAGGAAGTTACGGACTATGATTTCGACGCGGTACGCCGGGCAGCCCACGAGCGATGGAGCACCGCGCTTTCCGTCATCACCGTGGAGGGAGGAAGCCTCGCAGACAAGACGAACTTCTACACCGCGCTGTATCACTCGCTGATCGTACCCAACACGGTGAGCGACGTCAACGGACAATACCGCCGCCATGACCAAACCATCGGGCAACTGCCCGCAGGACAAACACAATATTCGACTTTCTCCACATGGGACACTTTTCGGGCATGGCATCCGATGATGACACTGCTCGACACCACTTTGGTCGACAACATGGTCCGTTCGCTTCTGAACATGTACGACGCTTCGGGCGAACTGCCCATCTGGCCGCTTGCTTCGGGAGAGACGGGAACAATGATCGGCTACCACTCCGCTTCCATCATTGCCGATGCCTACCTGAAAGGAATCGGACACTTCGACGCGGAACAGGCTTTGCAAGCCATGATGGTTTCTTCGGAAAAAAACAAAAAAGGGGCAGACTACTACATCCGCAACGGTTTCATTCCTTCCAACATCAAGCGCGAGTCGGTGTCCTGCTTGCTGGAGTTTGCCTATGACGATTGGTGCATAGCCCGCATGGCCGAACGGATGGGAAAGACAGACATCGCGCAAATGTACGATGCACGCGCGCAACAGTACGTTCACGTATTCGACGGCAGTACGGGCTTCTTCCGGGGGAAACGGATGGACGGTAATTGGGAAACGCCCTTCAACCCCTTTGAAGTCGGGCGCGCCTACACGGAAGCCACCGCCTGGCAGTATCGCTTCTTCGTGCCCCACGACGTATATGGCATGACGCAACTTTTCGGAGGCAAGGAAGCCTTCGCCACCGCACTCGATTCGCTGTTCACGGTCGACTCGCAGACGGTGGGCGAACTTTCCGACATCACCGGCCTCATCGGGCAATACGCACACGGAAACGAGCCGAGCCATCACATGGCCTATCTGTACAACTACATCGGGCAGCCGTGGAAGACGCAAGAAATGACGCGCCGCCTGCTGAAAGAGATGTATCACCCCACGCCCGAAGGCATCGTGGGCAACGAAGATTGCGGACAAATGTCGGCATGGTACATATTGACCTCATTAGGCATTTATCCCGTCTGTCCGGGAAGCAACGAGTTCGTGCTGACGGCTCCCCTGTTCGAGAAAGCCACTCTGAAGTTGGGAAATGGAAAAACCTTGACTATCTTTGCCAATGAGCCGCAGCGCAATATTTATATCCATCGCGTAGAACTGAACGGTATGCCCATAGAAACCACATACATCACCTACGAGCAACTGATGCAAGGAGGCGAACTTCGATTCACCTTGTCCGCGAAGCCCGACAAAACCTGGGGTACTTCGGAGAAAGCCGCACCCTACTCCTACACGAACGAACCTGTGGTTTCCATTCCTTACGTGAGCACAGACTTGAACCTGTTCCTTACGGACGTGCGCGCCTCAATGGGCACAGCCACTCCGGGAGCGGAAATTCGTTACACGCTGGACGGCAGCGAACCGACCGAACATTCTCCGCGCTACGAACACGCCTTGCTCATAGACCGTACACTGCCGCTGAAAGCCAAAGCCTTCAAGGCCGGTTTCCGCCCCAGCCGCACCCTGTCGATAGAGGCCACGAAGGCGGTACTTCGCGAGCCGATTTCCGCACAGCCCGCCCGGAACGGTGTTGCCTATACTTACCATGAAGGTGTTTTCGCCCGAATCGCCGATATTAAAAAGACCACTCCCCGTGCCTCGGGCACAATGGACGAACCTTCCATCAAAAACGCGATGCGCCCCGACCACTACGGCTACATATTCACGGGACTGATTTACGCCCCGGAAGACGGCGTATACACCTTCCGGACACGAAGTGACGACGGCAGCATGCTGCTGATAGGCGAGGAAAAAGTGGTGGACAACGACGGTTCGCACGCCGCCATCGCCGCCACAGGCATGATTGCCCTCAAACGAGGTTATCACCCTTACACTTTATTTTATTTTGAAGACTACGAAGGGGAACATCTGGAGTGGGGATGGAAACTGCCTTCTTCCCAAGACATCACCCCGATACCCGCTTCGGCACTCTTCCTCCGTTAATCTAATGCATTCAACAAACAGTCAAAAGATATCCTCATGAAAAGAATGACACGTTGGACATTGCCTTTGCTATTAGCGGCATGTACCCTACCACACACTCAGGCGGCCTCCGCCCGGACTCCGATCCGGGTGATGTCTTTCAACATCCGTTACGACAATCCCGACGACGGCGCACACAACTGGAAGCATCGCAAAGAACGCGCCGCCAAAGCCATCCGTTTTTACGACGCCGACATATTGGGCACGCAGGAAGTGCTGAACGGACAGTTGAAAGACCTGAAACAACTTCTGCCCGAATACGATGTCGTCGGCGTAGGGCGCGAAGACGGGAAACAAAAAGGCGAGTACAGTGCGCTGTGGTACAAGAAAGAGCGTTTCTCCCTTCTTCAGTCGGGCCATTTCTGGCTGAGCGAAACACCCGATGTCCCCGGCTCGAAAGGATGGGACGGTGCTTGCGAACGCATGGCTTCATGGGTAAAGCTGAAAGACAGGCAGAGCGGTAAAGAACTCATTGTCTTGAACACACACCTCGACCACGTGGGGAAAGCGGCACGCATCGAAGGCGTAAAACTGCTGCTGCGCAAAGCCGAAGAGATCGGCGGTGGCCTGCCCGTCGTCGTCACGGGCGACTTCAATGCCGAACCGCAGTCGGACGTCATCCGGCAAATCACGGACAGCACCAATGCGCGACACCTCAAGGATGCCCGTTCTGCAGCCGCCCTCGTTTACGGTCCGGCATGGAGTTTCCACGATTTTCAGAAAATTCCCTACGACAAACGACCGCTTATCGACTACATCTTCGTAAGCCGGGAATGGAAAGTGCTGAAGTATGCCGTGCTGGCCGAAACGGAGAACGACGCCCTGCTTTCCGACCACACCCCCGTCTTCGCCATTATTGAATAAACTACAAAACAGCCTCTCATGAAAAAACAATCCCTCTTTCTGCTCACAGCCATCCTCGCCTTCGGGTGTTCCCGTCCCGTCCCCCAAGAAAGCCGGCGGGACAAAGAGCAAACTTACGTGATGAAAACACCCTACGACGTAGCCCGCATCGAGAGTCCGAAAGGGAAGACCGTGAAGAATGTCATTCTCATGATCGGCGACGGCATGAGCATCATGCACGTTTATTCCGCATGGACCGCCAATGGCGGCAAACTCCATCTGGATAACGCCGCAGCCGTGGGCCTCTCCAAAACGTACTGTGCGGACAGGCTGATCACCGATTCCGGAGCGGGAGGAACGGCTCTTGCCTGCGGACAAAAAACCAACTATCATTATGTGGGTGTCGATACGCTCGGCCGGCCGCTACCCACCATACTCGACTTGGCGGCGGCTCGCGGAAAATCCACGGGCATAGCCGTAACCTGCCGTCTGTGGGACGCCACTCCCGCCGACTTCTGCTGCCACAACACAGACCGCGACGCGGAGGCCGACATCGTGGCCGATTACGTGAATTGCGGCGTAGACTATGTGTTCGGCGGTGGAGCAAAGCTCTTCGAGAACCGGGCAGACGGACGCGACCTCTTTGCCGAGCTACGCGCTCAAGGCTACCGGACACCTCGCTCGTGGGATGAAGTGAGCCGTATCGGAGAAGGCAAAGTCTTTGCCGCGGTCGACTCCGTGGACACTCCGCTTCCGAGCGTACGAGGCGACTTGCTGGCACGTGCTTCACTGAAAGGCATTGAGCTGCTCAGCCGGAACACGAACGGTTTCGTCATGATGATCGAGGGCTCGCAACTGGACGATTACGGACATTTCAACGATTTAGACCTCCTCATGCAGGAAACGCACGACTTCGACCGCACCATCGGACGCGTCTTCGAGTGGGCCGCTCAGGACGGCGAAACGCTGGTCGTCGTCACCGCCGATCACGAAACGGGCGGACTGACTCTCGTAGACGGCGACCTCCATACCGGAAAAATCGTCTGTAAATTCTCCACCGGCGGGCATAGCGGAGTGATGGTTCCCGTGTATGCTTTCGGCCCCGGAGCGGAAGAATTCACGGGCATATACGAGAACACCGAGATTTTTCATAAAATCAAAAAGCTGCTGAAGCTCTAATCTTTTTTACTCTTATCTCCATGAAACGATATTGGAAATACGGAGGGTTCTGCTGCCTGATGACGCTTGCCGTCCACACCACCCTCCACGCTCAAGACAGCGGCAATGCCGAAAAGTACCGACTGCCCTACAAAAACACTTACGTGAAAGAACCTTTGGTTGCCGAAAACGAGTATCGGGTTGCCCGGCCGGAAAGCATTGAACCGAAGAGTTTCACCGAAGCCAGACAAATATTGCCCGCCCCCGTCTGGCACGGACACGAAAAAGAAATCGACATGTACTGGAAGGCGTGGGAAACGGCCATCGGCAACATTCGCGCCCCGCAACCCGGTTCCGGTTTCGTATCCGACTATCTCGACACGGCCTACAACGGAAATCTGTTCATGTGGGACAGCTCGTTCATTCTGCTGTTTGCCCGTTACGGAGCCCGTTTCTTCCCTTTCCAGAACACGCTGAACAATTTCTACGCCAAGCAACACCCCGACGGATTCATCTGCCGGGAGATCAAAGCCGACGGAGCGGACTGTTTCGAGCGTTACGACCCGGTGAGTACAGGCCCCAACCTGATTCCGTGGTGCGAGATGGTCTACTACCACCAGTTCGGCGATACGGAACGCCTTCACAAGATATTCCCGGTGCTTTGTGCCTACTACAAATGGTTACGCCTGAACCGCACGTGGCCCGACGGGACATACTGGTCGAGCGGATGGGGCACGGGAATGGACAACATGCCGCGCGTGAAACCGCAGTACAGCCCCATTTACAGCCACGGACACATGGTGTGGCTCGATACCAACCTCCAACAACTCTTCACCGCCAACCTGCTGCTCGAAATGGGATTCTACCTCGAACGCTGGCAGGAAATCGAGGACTTGGAAGACGAAATCAAGATGCTGCGCAAGTATGTTCAGGAGAAGATGTGGGACGAAAAAACCGGTTTTCTCTACGACCGATACGCCGACGGAACACTCTGCACCACAAAAGGCATCGGAGCATACTGGGCTTTGTTCTCGGATGTGCTGAATGCCAAACAGCTCGACCGGATGGTGAAAGAACTGGATAATCCGAAGACGTTCAACCGACCTCACCGAGTGCCTTCCCTGAGTGCGGACCATCCGAAGTACAAAGAGAACGGACGCTACTGGCAAGGCGGGGTCTGGCCCGGCACGAATCACATGGTCGCCACAGGGCTGATGCAAAAGGGCTATCGCAAGCAAGCACGCGAAATCGCGCTGAATCACTACAACCATGTGCTCGAAGTCTTCAAGAAAACCGGCACATTCTGGGAATACTATGCGCCCGAAAGCTCCGATCCGGGCTTCATGGCGCGCAAGGAGTTCGTGGGTTGGGGAGGATTGGCTCCCATAGCCGGGCTCATCGAGTTCGTCATCGGGCTACGGGGCGATTACGTCAAGAACGAAATCGTCTGGGACATGAACCTGACCGAAACCAACGGCATCGAGCGTTATCCCTTCGGGCCCGAAGGTTCGATTTCATTGCGGGCCGAGGCACGCCGTTCGGCCGGAGAAGAACCGCGCATCACCGTTGAGACGAACGTACCTTTCAACCTGATTGTGCGATACGGTGAAAAAGAAAAACGCATAGCCGTGAACGTCGGCAAAAACATCTACCCTTAATTTCCGAAAACGCCATGATGAAAAAAACATTCGCCCTGTGGCTGCTGGCAGCGACTCTATCGAAAGCCCTTTTCGCACAGGAAAGGCATGAACCCGTCATTGAGAGCATCAAGTTGGAAACCGGCGATACACCGGACCGTTTCCCCCGGGAAAAACAGAAACTCGCTTTTGAGAACGCGAGATTCAGAATTGCCCAGTTCACCGACCTGCACTGGACGCCGAAGTCGGCCAAGTGTGCCGAAACGACGGCCACCATACGTGCGGTGCTCGAAGCTGAGAAACCTCATCTGGCCGTACTTACGGGCGACATCGTGACCGACACGCCCGCCGTCGAAGGCTGGAAAGCCGTGATACGCATCTTTGAAGAAGCCCGGACACCGTTCGTCGTCACCATGGGCAATCACGATCCCGAAGTGATGAAGCGCGATGAAATATTCGACCTGCTGATCCAATCGCCCTGCTACGTCGGGACCAAAGGGCCCGAACACTTCAGAGGACGCGGTAATTGCGCCATCGCCATAGAAGGGATGAACGGCAATACCCAAGTCCGGACGAAAGCCCTTCTTTATTGCATCGACTCCAACGACTACCGCCCGACGGACAAGCACGGACATTACGACTGGATACATTTCGACCAGATCCACTGGTACTTGCAAACGAGCCGGGGATTTGCCGCCTACAACGACCGGAAACCGATCCCTGCTCTCGCCTTCTTCCACATTCCGTTGCCCGAATACAAACACGTCATTGCCCGGAAAGCCTATTTCGGAGAGTTTCGCGAAGCAGGCATAGGCTCTCCCGAGGTCAACTCGGGCATACTCTCCGCCTTCATCGAACAAGGAGACGTCATGGGGGTCTTTACCGGACACGACCACAACAACGACTTCATCGGTATGGAACAAGGCATAGCCCTCGCCTACGGGCGCGTGTCGGGTTCCGACGCCTACGGTACGCTGACACGCGGCGCACGCATCATCGAACTGCACGAGGGCCTCATGCGCTTCGACACCTGGATAAGCACCCCCGAGGGACGCGGACCGGTGTTCCACTATCCTTCGGCACTGACCTCCGAAGACGAACGTGACATGCCCTACCTGCCTGCCGTGAAAGTGAATCCGAAAGAACCGGGCGTGGCCTATACTTACTACGAAGGCCCCTGCAAACGCACGGAGCAAATAGCCTCCATGACGGCAGTGAAAACGGGGACGATGCCCAACTTCTCCATTCGGGCCGCTGCATCCGACGACCATTTCGCCTATGAATTCACGGCATGGCTGAAAATCGACCAACGCGGCGTGTACCGCTTTTACACTCACTCCGACGACGGTACGGTGCTCTTCATCGACGGGCAAAAGGTGGTCGACAACGACGGCGGCCACAGTGCGCGCCGCGCCGAAGGGAAGGTGGCCCTCGAAGCCGGGTTCCACCAACTCCGCCTGCTTTACTTTGAAGACTACATGGGACAGACACTGGAAGTGGGCTACTCCTCACGCGACATCTTCAGTCAACCGCTCCCCGACCGGATACTTTACGTGAAGAAGTGATCCGGATCGCATGACAAACGGGATTGAGTCCGCGTCAAAATCATTTACCTGCCGCCCGATGCGGAAACCGAATCCGAACGGCGAATCCGACAAATCGTAACACACTGATTTTCAAAACATCCGAGAATCATTTCCGAACATCGCACATTTCAGGCGTCAACACTGCGAAGTTAACGTCCGAAATGTGCGATGTTCAGACGTTGACTCTGCGCATTCAACGCGATAGAATCGCACACTTCACGAAACGGCCACAAGATATAAATCTTTTTGCCCATACGGGGCACATCATGGAATGCGCTCCGCACTCATCCGCCTTTATTCCGGTTCCGCTTACGATATTCGAGAGGCGTCCCCCGGTTGAGCTTGTTGAATTGCCGGGCCACGTTGCTGTAATTCGTCAGCCCCACTTCGGCCGCCACGGTCGTGATGGGTTCGTTGGTCGAGAGCAAAAGATGCGAGAACCGTTCCATCCGCTGATTGAAAATATACTTGGCTATCGACTGGTTGGTGGCTTGGCGAAAACGTATCTCCAACAGGCGGCGCGACAGAGGAACCTGCCTCACGATGTCGTCTACCGTGATCTTCGCGTCCAAATGTCCGTGAATGTAATGAAGCGCGGTGAGGATGTGCGGATCGTTGGTGGCGTATGAGGCCGTCGAACTCCGGTTAATGATGTTCACGGGCTGAATCACGACGTCCTCATAAGTTCCGGCAGGATCTTTCATCAGTTGTTCGATGAGCCTCGCCGCCTCAAATCCGCCGCCTGCAATGTTTAAGGCAATGCTGGAAAGGGGCGGGTCGGAAAGGTTGCAGATAATTTCATCGTTATCGATGCCCATGATGGCAATTTCATCGGGAACCTTGATGTCGTTTACCTTGCAGACTTCCGTGATGCGGTTTCCCTGATTGTCGTCGCACGCCAGAAGAGCCGTGGATCGCGGCAACGATTTCAGCCATTCGAGCAGCGACGCCGAACCGTGCATCCACTGATTTTCGAGCGGTTGTTTCCGGTATTCAAAGAAATTCGCGGCCAAGCCCTGTTCTTCTATACGGCTGAAAAAGCCCTCGCAACGCTCTTGCGACCACACCGCGTTCTTATAGCCGCAGAAAGCGAAGTGACGAAATCCCCTTTGCAGAAAGAATTCGGCCGCCATCCTGCCGGTGAGACGGTAATCGCTCGTGATATTGGGAATCGTGTCGAACCTCGACTTATAGTCTTGCGCCAAAGCCACGATGCCATGCTCTCTGAACAGCTCCACCGGGTCGCCATTGTCGAACTGGCCGATGATGGCGTCGGCCTGCCACTCCTTCGCCCACTTCAACACGCCTTTCAGCCCATAGCGTTTGTAAGCGGGTGGCATGCGGCAGACCACCCAGGGCGTATGGCTTTTGGAATACTCCAGAATCCCCTTCAGCAAATTATAAGGAAAAGCCTCCGTGAAGTCGGTCATCAGAATGAGGCGAATCGTCTTCTTATTCATAACAGGTTGGCAGTTCGTCGGTTTAATCCGCCTTCAAAAGCGGAGGAATGACACAAAAATAGGGTAAATTGCGTAAAAAGAGGAACGAAATTCGTAAAACATGAAGGGGCTTCGCGCAAAGAATCCTATTTTTGTGTCATCAACCCTAAAACATACCTTGTAATATGAAAGAAAGACTCGCCCGTCGGGTCGCCCCGATACGGAAGGGCATACTTACGGGCACACTCTGCATGTGCGGCGTATTTACCTTGCTGAACGCCACACCGAAGCCCGACGAATACGAATCGCGCCGGCCGGCTGCGGAAGAACGGAAGTTTACGTCACGGAGCGTAGAACGCGTCATCACCCGCGTCACAAAACAAATTGCCGACCCGAAGCTGCGCTGGATGTTCGGAAACTGTTTCCCGAATACGTTGGACACCACCGTGAAATTCCGGATGAAGAACGGACGTCCCGACACATTCATCATCACGGGCGACATCGACGCCATGTGGCTTCGCGACTCCTCGGCACAGGTCTGGCCATACCTTTCCCTGATCAAAGAAGACGAAGCGCTTCGTCTGCTCATCGCCGGACTGATCAACCGGCAGGCCGAATGCCTGCTCATCGACCCTTATGCCAATGCGTTCAACGACGGCCCGAAAGGGAGTTACTGGGAAACGGACAACACGCAGCCCATGGCCAAGGAACTGCACGAGCGCAAATGGGAACTCGATTCGCACTGCTACCCCATTCGGCTGGCGTATCGTTACTGGAAAATGACGGACGACGTTTCCGTGTTCGACGAGCAATGGCATCGGGCCATGGAATCGGTGATCCGCACGATGAAGGAGCAACAACGGAAGGAGGGACCGGGACCGTACAGCTTTGTCCGCAACTGCGATCGTCCGACCGACTCGCAGATCAACCACGGATGGGGAGCTCCGGTGAAGCCCGTGGGATTGATTTTTTCGGCCTTCCGCCCTTCGGACGACGCGACTCAATACGGTTTTCTGATTCCCTCGAACATGTTTGCCGTGGTTTCGCTGCGACAACTGGCCGAAATCGAATCGACCGTTTACGGTCACACGGATTTTGCCCGCGAATGTGCCTTGCTGGCCGATGAGGTGGATTCGGCCATCCGCCGCCACGGCGTGGTGGAACATCCCGTTTGCGGACGGGTCTACGCTTTTGAGGTCGACGGGTTCGGAAACGCCTTGTGCATGGACGATGCCAACGTGCCCGGCCTCTTGAGCATTCCTTATCTGGGCTACTGTAACGAGACCGACCCCATCTACCGCAACACGCGCGCTTTGGTCTGGAGCGACAACAATCCCTACTTCTTCAAAGGAAAGGCAGGCGAAGGCATCGGGGGGCCTCATGTCGGGCTGAACTATATCTGGCCGATGAGCATCATCATGAAAGGACTCACCGCCTCATCGGCCGAAGAAGTGACCGAATGCCTGCGGCAACTGCGCGATACGGACGGCGACACGGGCTTCATGCACGAATCGTTCTTTGCCGACAACGCCGCAACGTTCACCCGTCCGTGGTTTGCCTGGGCAAACACCCTGTTCGGAGAACTCATTCTGCACACGGCGGAAAAATATCCGCACGTGCTGAAATAAAACAACCGGCGGTTGACGGTCTACGGCCGGTAAGCATCTTCGCCTCCCGGGCAGCGAATCGTCAACCGCCGGTCATCATATTGTTCAATTACGGCTGCGCGTGACGAATCGGATCGTCGTACTGCACTTGCAGGCGGAGCAGTTCCTTTTTCAGTTCTTCGGTGATTCGCTCCGTCCCCGGCTTTCCATAGAGGTTGTTCATCTCCGCCGGATCCGCTTGCAGGTCGTACAGTTCCCAACAATCAATGTCGTTGTAGAAACGAATCAATTTGTAGCGTTCCGTTCGCACTCCATAATGACGGCGAACGGCATGTTCGCCGGGGTATTCATAGAAGTGGTAGTAGAGCGACCGGCGCCAGTCGGGCTTTTCCTCTCCTTTCAGCAAAGGCAGAAAAGAAACTCCGTGCATGTCTGCGGGAATTTCGGCTCCGGCAAGCTCGAGCATCGTCGGCCCGTAGTCGATGTTCTGCACCATCCGGTCGATGTCGCCCCGCTTCCCGCCGGGCAAACGGACGAGTAAAGGCGTCCGGAAAGACTCTTCGTACATGAACCGCTTATCGAACCAGCCGTGTTCGCCCATGTAGAAACCTTGATCGGAGGTGTAGACAATCATCGTATTTTCCGACAAGCCGTTCGCTTCAAGGTAATCGAGCAATTCACCCACGTTGCGATCGATGGAATGAATCACCCGCAGGTAGTCACGCATGTATTGCCGATATTTCCATTCGGCCAACGCTTTCCCGCTCAGCTTATCTTTCTTGAATCGGGCGATGATGGGGTCGTAATGGGCATCCCATGCCGCTTTCTGCTCCGGATTCAACGCTTCGTACATCCGGCGTCCGGCAGCTTCGAGTCCGGGATTGGACCGTATTTCATTTTCCTTGTCCGCCATCTTCAGGTCGTAGACGAGGTCCATGTCTTTGATGATGCTCATTTCCTGAAGAGATGCGGGAACGCGCCCTTCGTACGTATCGTAAAAGTTGGCCGGAAGCGGAAACTCCGCATCGCTGAACAGATCGAGGTCACAGAGGTCGGGCATCCACGTGCGATGCGGCGCCTTGTGGTGTACGAACAGGCAGAACGGCCTCTGCGGATTGCGAATGCTGTCGAGCCAACCGACGGCCACGTCGGTAATGATGTTTGTGGCATACCCGTCGCGTTGAATCTTCTCGCCGTTTCGGATGAAGTAAGGATTGTAATATTCCCCCTGCCCGATGAGGATGTCCCAATAATCGAAGCCCGTAGGTTCGGAATGGAGATGCCATTTCCCGATCATCGCCGTTTGGTATCCGGCAGCTTGCAACAGCTTCGGGAAGGTCTGTTGCGCCCCGTCGAAGTGGGTGGAATTATTGGTAAACCCGTTGGCATGGCTATGCTTTCCGGTAAGCATACAGGCACGGCTCGGTCCGCTGATGGAGTTGGCAACGAAGCTGTTCGTGAAGCGCACTCCTTCGCCGGCTATGCGGTCGATGTTCGGCGTGTGAATGAACCGCTGATCATAAGCACTGATGGTTTGATACGAATGATCGTCCGACATGATGTAGACGATGTTCATGGGTTTCGCAACAACCCGTTTACCCACTCTTTTACCCGCACAGGAGGTCAGCGACGCGATGGCCGCCGCCCCCGTGAGCGAATAGAGCAAAGTTGAGTTAAGTTGATTCATTGGTCTGTTTCTGTGATTTTATGGGATTTACCATCCGGGATTCTGTTTCCAGGCTTTCGATGTCCGTTCCAACATGGCAGGCTGTATAGGCAACAGATAGTCGCGCGCCGGATTGAATTGCCATCCGTTGGCGTAACCGGCCGGGTTGACGGGATAAATATACCTGTCGGCATCACCCGCCTGTCCGCTGAGGAATAACGTGTTGCCGGACGCCTGATCGTAAATCAGCCTTCCGTTATACTTCGGATGATTTTCGAGGTTACTGCCCACGTATAACGCGCCCGTGGCCCATTTGCCGATGATCAGTTCCTCGGCGGCTGCCCAACGCAGAATGTCGGTCAGGCGTCGGCCTTCGCACGCCTGCTCCACGCGACGTTCGCGCCGTACGGCCTGTATGTATTTGTCCAACCGGGCGAAAGGATAATCGGCATCCTGATTGTATTCGCGGTCGAAGTCGAGCGTCGGCATTCCTACCCGGTCGCGCAACGGCTTGATTGCCGCAATGATGGCTTGGGCATTGCCTGCTCCATCCAACTCGGCCAGTGCCTCGGCATAGTTCAGCAACACATCGGCATAGCGGAACTGAATGGCCGGAGTGGCTCCTTTGAATTCGGCGTCGAGATTACCGGTATAATCTGTCTGTATGTGCTTGAGCAGCGAGTAGCCGGAGGCATTCTGATGATAAGAGTCGGCCACGAGCGGGGGAACGACGTAATAAGGGGGAGTGTCGTCGGGACGCAACTGCTGTCCGGGCATGCAAACCGTTTGCGACAGGCGCGGGTCGCGGACGGTGGGCAGCAATTCGTTGCCGAACACGCGCTTGGCGTTCAAGCGTTCCGTTCCGATGAAGGGGCGTCCGTCGATGGTCAGATAATCGTCGACGAGCGAGGCCGTAACTCCGATGCTTCCACCTCCCTTATTCAGGTAGCGGTTGACGTTATTGCCCACTTGGTCGCCATCGTAGCGTTTAAACCAAAGCACTTCCGGATTTTGAGAGAGATCCGTGGTTTGAAACAGGATTCTATAATTGCCGGTGGTATTGCCGGTGGTATATATTCCCCACACGCCGCGGTCGATCACCGTCTTGGCCGCCTCGGCTGCCTGACTGAAATAGTTGTTGATTTTCTCATCGGTTATCCGGGAATCGTAAAACGGCGTGTTCTTCGCTTTATGGTACTTCTCCCATGTAGCCTCGAACAAGGCCACTTCGCTCTTCAGCGCGAGTGCCACGTCTTTGTGGACGCGCATGGAAGAACTGTTGGTCCGCGTTCTGAGCAAAACGGCCGCTTTATCGAGGTCGGCCAGAATGCTGTCGGCGATGACCGTGCGACTGGAACGGGGAATGGCCATCGCTTCGTGCACAGGGTCGAGCGGAGCGGATAACCAGGTAAGTTCGCCATAGTCGACAAACAGCCGGTAATAATACCATGCCCGAAAATAATAGGCTTCGCCCACATAATGATTATATTCGGCCGACCCCTTCTCCGGATTATTGTTCAGGTTGTTCAGGAAGAAGTTTACGTTGCGTATGTAAGTGTAGTTGGTCAGTTCCACGGCATTGCTCAGTGCGGTTTGTCCCGCCAGACGCGTACTTGCGGTCGTGGCCGAAAGGTTGTCGCTGTGCGTGTCGTAACCGGCGATGAACTGACCTCCGCCTGCGGTAAATCCCTGATGACGAAGGCCTGTTTCGTAAAATTGGTCGAGATAGTTTCTCATCTCGCCCGTGCTGCTGAAAGGAGCGGCTGTGGAAAGAACGCCTTCGGGGATTCTGTCCAAATCAAAACAAGCCGTAAGACCGAATGCCAATACGGCGGCATATACTATATTTCTCTTATTCATGACGATGGATGATTAAAGGTTAACGATTAAACCCAAAGAAAGGACTTTGTTCACGGGGTAGTTTTTACCTCCTTCCGACGTATAGGAGTTTTCGGTGAAAATAGCTTCAGGATCGAACATGCCCTTCAGCGAGGTAAGCGTAAACAAGTTCTCGCCGGAGAAGAACACCTGCACCTTTTGCAGATTGGCTTTGGCAGTCCAGGCCGAAGGCAAGTCGTAGCTCACCGTGAGGTTCTTCAACCGGCAGTAGGCCGCACTTTGCAGATAGAGGTCGGACCTCTGCTTGTTCTTGTTCTGGAAAGGAGCCACACCGCCCGCCGTGTGAATATAAGGTTTCGGGTAGTAAGCGCCTTTGTTGTTCTCGCTCCAATAGTCCAGATGTTCCTTGAAAACGGTAACTTGCGCATAAGGGCCGCTTCCCCAGAAATAAACGGCGCCTCCAGGATGCCAGTCGCGTTTGGCCACGCCTTGAAGCATGGCGCTTACCGTCAGGCCTTTCCAGCTCAGTGAACCGTTGATGGTGTACTGATAGCGGGGTGTCGTATTGCCGATGATGGTCATGTCGCCCATGTCTTTCAGCGTGTTCTCACCGTTATTGATGATTTTGTCGCCGTTCAGGTCACGATATTTCACGTCGCCGGGTTCCCAAAGCTTACCGCTCAAATAGGTCAGATTGTAGGTACTGTTGTAAGCGTCCGCCTCTTCTTGGGTTTGAATCAGGCCGTCGGCACGGTATCCCCAGATTTCTCCCACTTTTCTGCCCTTGTACCATTTGTTGGCCGGATCTTCTTGCGTTTTGCTGAAATACTCGGTCACCACGGCCGTAGCGTCGGATATAGATCCGCCGATGCTGTATTGTATCTCTTTACCGATGTTTCCTCTGTAATTCAGCGTGAGTTCCCATCCGCGGTTGCGCATGCGGGCATTGTTGCTTTTCGGTGCTGACGCTCCGAAGAAATCGGGGAACTGGTCGGTGGGGCCCAACATGTCTTTGGTGTCGCGTTGGAAGATGTCGAACGAACCGGTCAGGCTGTTTTGGAAGAATCCGAAGTCTATCCCGAGGTTCTTGCTGGCCACTTTTTCCCACGTCGTGTTCGGGTTAATCACTTCGGGAGCCTTGGTGTAGATGTGTCGCCCGTCGGAGAAGATGTATTGTCCCAACGATTTGTTCAACTCCATGATGGCAGCGAAGGTGTAGAGATCCGCTCCCGACTGGTTGCCCAGCAGACCGTAAGACAGACGGAGTTTCAGATTGGACACCACGTCGGTCACCGGCTCCATGAATGCTTCGCGGTTGATGTTCCAGCCCAGCGACACGGAGGGGAAGAAGCCCCACCGGTTGCCTGCGGCAAAGCGGGACGAACCGTCGTAGCGTCCGTTTGCTTCCAGCAGGTATCGGCCGTCGTAATCGTAGTTCACACGTCCGAAGAAACCGCGCGTAGCCCAACTGTTACGCACGTCCACAACCGGACGGTCGCCGGTTCCCACGCCTACGTTGGGGCTTGCCGTGGAGTAGAGTCCGGTAATGGAGTTTTTCAGGTAGCTGTAACGATTCTCTTCTTCCTGAAAGCCGGCCATCAACGTGAAGTTGTGTTTTTCGACCGGCGTAAACAGGTAGTTCGTATAGAGGTTGACGGATTGGTAGCGATTGTTGCCGTAACTGCGTGTAAATTTGCCGTCGGGCGATACGCCCAGTTCGCTTCGCACGCCCTTCGAGGTGGTGACTCCGTCGGCCGCATAGATGAGCGGACTCATGTTGAGCGCTTCGTATTCGGTGTTGGCCAAGCGGTAAGTATAGTCGAAGAAGATGAACCAGTTCTTCGCGGGTTGAAACTCCAGTCCGGTGGTCAGGTTCAGGCGGTCTGCCTTCGTGGTGGTGTAAGTGCCGCTTTGCAGGTAGGGAATCATGCTCAATTCCGTGAAGTGTCCGTTTGGGTCTATGGGGGAAACCGTGGGGCGGAAGCGGGCGAGCGAGTGATAGAATCCTTCGCTGAGTCCGCCGTCGCCGAAAGGCGTATCTTCGTCGGAGTGCATGAACTTCATGTTGATTTTCAGCTTCATCCAGTCGGTCAGTTGGGAATTGACGTTCGTCGCAAAGTTGTAGCGCGCGTAGCTCATGTCGGCATATTTCAGCACGCCGTCTTCTTTATAAAATCCTCCCGACGCATAATATTGGGCCTTTTTGCCACCGCCGCTCAGGCTGAGGTTGTGATTTTGCTTGAAAGCCCAGTCTTTGTAGTGAAGGTCGAAGTAATCGACATTGCCCACGCCGAGTTCCGAATTTTCGAAAGCCGGATTCATGAGCGAATTGGCAGGCAATTCGAACCACGGATTGACGCTGCCCGGATCATTGATGTAGTCGGCCAGGAGTTTCATCTTTTCGGCACTGTATTGACGCGTCGATCCGGCATTCCGGGTTCCGGCGTTCCAGTACTCGGCAAAAGCATACGAGTCGACCATGTCGGGAAGTACGGTCGGAGCACTCCAGCCCACGGTTCCCTGATAGCTGGCGCGCATTTTGCCTTCTTCGCCCCGCTTGGTGGTTACGAGAATCACCCCGTAGGCAGCACGCGCGCCGTAGATGGCCGAAGCGGCGGCATCTTTCAGCACGGAGATATTTTCGATGTCGTTGGGATTGACGTCCGACAGGTTCATTTCCACCCCGTCGACCAGCACGTAGGGGTTGGCATTGTTGTCCAGATTGCCTTGTCCGCGCAGCGTCAGCGAAGCCGTGGCTCCCGGCCTTCCCGAACCGGAATTGGTGACCAGCAGTCCCGGAACCAGTCCTTGCAAACTCTGCGTGGCATTGGCCACGGGACGACGTTCGAGCACATCGCCTTTGACGGCCGACACCGATCCGGTGAGGTTCACCTTTTTCTGCACGCCGTACCCCACGACCACAAGCTCATCGAGCGTTTGCGTGTCTTCCGTCAGGATGATGTTCATGGGTCTTGCCTCGGCCTGTACCGTCTTCGTCCGGTATCCGATGTAAGAAATCTCAAGCGTACTTCCGACAGGAGCCTCCAGCGTGAAACGACCGTCCAAATCGGTAATCGTTCCGTTGGTCGTGCCTTTCACCACCACCGAAGCACCGATGATGGGGTCGCCGCCGGCATCCGTAACCGTACCGGTGACATGCCGGTCGTTTTGCCGAACCTCGGCGGGCGGCACTCCGTCGTCCGCCGCTTGCACGGGAATCGGCGCTGCCGTCGTCTTCAGAACATAAATACATAATAGGAACAGTAGACTTAAATGCTTCCGGGTTCTACTTCCCGGCTTCATCATCGGAGCACTTCCGATACGGAACGCTCCGGGGGTTGTTTCGTTTTTCATGTTGTTGTAATTAGAGATCGAATAGGTAAATAAAATCTCAGGTTAAAAAAGCCATGTGGAGAAAAAATGTTATAAAATCAAGTGCAAACATAGAAAAAGATTTTTGATTATTTCGCATTTGTCAACCTTGTTTTGCTTTGATGTTTATTTTCTCTAAAAGAAAAAAATCGTTTTTACGGAGGTATCACCTCCCGCTTTCAGCGCATCGACCGCCTGTTTCCGCCGAAGAGCGCAAGGGCTTTGCATGCATAAAATTATTCGTTGGCCTGCACCCAAACGAAAAAGCGGGTGCAGTCTCCCTTTCGTTTGGGTGCAGGCCAACGAAAAGGAAGATGCAGGCGAACGATTAACTTGGTGCAACGAAAGGGCGTAAATCATGAACCGCCGGAAGCTGACGAATGCGCGCCGTCCGCCTCTTTGTGACAGAAGTGTTCGCCACACGAAATCACGCCATGAAGAAAGGCTTGCATGTGTGCGACGGAAGCAGCCATGAAAAAGCGATTATCCGCTCCCCAAAAAAGAAAGAGAACGAATAACCGCCATGAGAGAACACCCTTATGCGGAATTTTACCGCGGGCCGGTGCTCTTCGTTACGGGATGCGTTGCAACTTCTTTTCTCTGATTTGTTTCAGCACATACTGAAGACGATAGACCACATCCGGATGTTGTTCGGCGCGGTTGACGGTTTCGCCTTCATCGGCACGCAGATTATACAGTTGCGGACGCGGCAGGTTTCCGGTTTCGATCTTCGGACCGAACGTGATCATGGGCAGACCGTCGTTGGGTTCGATGTATTTCCATTCGCCCGTGCGCACCGACAGCGTATGATTGACGGACTGGGCCACGACCCATTCGCGATCGGCCTCATCGTTGCCGAGCCATGTGCTCAAACGGTCGAAACTGTCAGGAGCCGCATCGGCAGGCAGCGGAGCACGGAGCAAGGCAGCCAGAGAGGCGAACCAGTCGATTTGCGAAACCAAGGCGTCCGAAACGCGCGGCGCGACTATTTGTTCGGGCCAGCGCACGATGGCAGGCACTCGGGTTCCTCCTTCAAAAGCACTGTACTTGTTGCCCCGCAACGCCCCCGAAGGGGTATGCCCGTTCAGCCGTTCTTCGGCTTTGTCGTCGTAGCCGTCGTCGACCACGGCACCGTTATCGCTCGACAGTATAATCAGCGTATTCTTGTCCAGTCCCAGTTTTCGGAGAGTTTCCATGATCTGCCCGACACTCCAGTCGAACTGTGCAATGGCATCGCCCCGCAGCCCCATGGGATTTTTACCTCGGAAACGCTCGTGCGGGAATCGCGGCACGTGGATGTCGTTGGTGGCAAAATACATGAAGAACGGCTGATGACGATGACGCCGAATGAACTCCACGGCGTGGGAAACGATGGAGTCGGCAATGTTTTCATCTTTCCACAGGGCTTTTCCGCCCCCTTTCATGTAGCCGATGCGCCCGATGCCGTTGATGATGGCCATGTCGTGCCCGTGGCTCGCTTTCAGATTGTAGAGGAGTTCCGGATGGGTTTTGCCCAGCGGCTCGCCTTCGAACGGCCGGACGTAATCAACCTCTATCGGCGCGGAGGGATCGTAACCGGCCACTTTGCCGTTCTCGATGAAAACACACGGTACTCTGTCGCCCGTGGCGGCCATGATGTAGGAATAATCGAAGCCCAGATCGGCCAATCCGGCGGAAAGAGGTGCATTCCAGTCTTGTTCACCCGTTTTGTCGCCCAGCCCCAGATGCCATTTACCGATGGCGGCAGTGGCGTATCCCGAATGCTTGAACACATCGGCCAGCGTGTACCGTTCGGGGCGGATGATGAGTCCGGCATTGCCTGCCGCCACATCCGTTCCGGGTTGCCGCCATGCGTATTCTCCCGTCAGCAGGGCGTAGCGCGAAGGTGTGCTCGTCGCCGCCGCGGCATGTGCGTTGGTGAATCGGACGCCTTCGGCGGCCAGACGGTCGACATACGGGGTTTTAACTTGTTTCGCCCCGTAGCACGACAAGTCGCCGTATCCCAAATCGTCGGCATAAATCAGTATCACATTGGGCATTGTCTGCTCCGGAGTTTTTCCGCTCCGGAGGTTTCCTCCCTCTTCGGCCGCCGACAAGGTCACGGCCGAAGAGAGAAGGGGAAGAAAGGTGAATGGTTTCATAAATCGGTTTTGTTAGTCACGTAAATTCGGATTGATGTTCTGTTCCGATTGCGGAATGGGCCACGAGTAATCCTGCGGATTGCGGAAAGCCCTTCGGCCGACGTACCATCGGCAGTGTCCCGTGGGATCTATTTCTTTGGTGCTCGCGGCGTACTTCTCGGCGTTCGGGTAGGGTGCGCCCCATATTTTTTGGGAAAGCGCTTCATGAGCAATTCCCCAACGCAGCAAGTCCCAGTAACGGATGCCTTCCATGGCCAGCTCCACACGACGCTCGTTGCGCACGATTTCGCGGAGTTGCGTGGCGTCGGTCGTCGTTATGGCCGGCATGTCGACACCCGCACGCATTCTGACCGGATTGATGGTTTGATTCAGCATCTCCTCGGTAATGGTTTGCCCGTCTTCAATCGCACATTCCAGATAACCGAGCAATACTTCCGCATAACGAATGACGGGCAGCAGGCCGTCCGCATCCTGAATGTTGGCAATCGGCTTCGATTCGTCGAAATACTTCCGCATCATGAATCCGGTTCGCGAGGCTTCGCTCGAGTAGTCGAGCCGTTCTTTCTTCGCGTCGCTGTAATCGGGGCTGATTCTGTATGTGCTACCCATGAAGGTGGCACCATTATAATATAAGGTATAGTCGAGCCGGGGATCGCGCTGAGCGCCCAAGTTTTCCGGGTCATACCGCGCATCGTCATAGCTGAAGGCAGTTCCGTCCTTAAACTCATACGCTTCGAAAAGACCGGCCGCGGGATTTATCAGGCTCCATCCGCCGTCTTTGGCCGAAAGAGCGTGCTGCGGAAGCCCCAGCCCCAAATAGTTGGCGAGATACTGAACGTAGAAGATGTTTTCTTTATTGGCCGTTCCCTTGGCAGAGCCAAAAAGTTCCCGATAGTTGGTGTGAAGTTCATTATCTCCCAAAGCCATGATTTGCTGATAGGCTTCCGCGCCGGCTTTCCAGTTTTTTTGCAGCATGCGGGTACGCCCGAGGAAAGCAAGAGCCGCCTGCCGGCAAGCCCGTCCGGTTTCCGACGCGGTGATTTCCGAGAAACGGGGAAGATCGGCCGCCGCGGCAGTAAATTCGGCCACACACCAGTCCAGAATAGTCGCCTGATCCGTCTTGGTCACGTTATTGGCTTCGCTGCCGGTGAGCACCCGTTCCACCAAGGGGACATTCTTGAAGTAACTGGCCAGATAGAAGTATTGCGTCGCCCGCAAGAAACGGGCTTCCGCCATCATTCTCCTGTTTTGCTGCGTATCTTCTTTCTGTCGCATTCCGGCAAGGAACCGGTTGCAATACCCTATGCGTTCGTACGAAAAACTCCAGAAGTGCTTGATAAAAGCATTGTCGGCCGTAAGGTTTCCGCTGGAAATCTTGAAGAACGCGTTATTCTCTCCGCGACGGTCGAAAGCATTGTCCGAAAGATGTTCCAACAATATCAGGCCCTGATAAGACCACCAGTCCGACGGGGCGAATTCCACACCGCCTTTGATATTTCCCCTATACAGGGTGGTCAGGGCAAGTTGCGCGTTCGATGAGTTCGGATTCCAAAAGGTGTTTTCCGATAAGTCCGTCAACGGATACCGCTCCAGACTGCAAGCGGAGAAAGCGATGCATCCCAAGAGCAAGCGTACGGAAAATCGTATCTGATTCGTAAAAGTTTTCATAAACTCAGAATTTTAAGGTTAAACCAAATGTATATGTAGACAGAATGGGATAATAGTTCCCGTCCGTATTGATCTCCGGATCCCAACCTTCCCGATAACCGTTGAAAGAGAAAGGATTTTCCAAAGACACATACAGACGAAGGGCCGAAGCTCCCCATTTGCGGACGGCTTCATGAGGAAGCGTGTATCCCAACTGAATGTTTCTCACTTTAACGTAAGAGGCGTTCAGCATCCAGTAGTCGGAGGTCAGGGTATTGTTGGTTCCCGCACTGGACATCGTTTCGAGGCGGGGATACTTAGGATAACGGTTTTCGGGATTATTGCTCCACGTCTCCTGTGCTTGCCACTTCTGGATATTTCCTTCCTGAAAGAAAGCGTAGCCGGCATAGTTGGTCAGCTGTCCCTTAACTCCGAATGCTCCCTGAATCAACATATTGAAATCAAATCCTTTATAAGTGGCGCCAAGCCCTATGCCCATGGTGTATTCGGGAATTTTCGATCCCAGATATGTCTTGTCCGACTCATCCACCACGCCATCTCCGGATATATCCACATAACGCAGATCACCGGCTTTGGAGTTCGGAGCTATTTGGGCTTGGTTGTACCAACCGGCCACTTCGCCGTCGGTAAGGAAAACGCCATCGGTTTTATAACCATAGAACATTTCCATCGGATAGCCGATGAACAAATCGCTGCCGTTGCCCGTCAATCCGCTCTTTTGCAACACATTGCCCACACCCAGACTCAGTACTTTATTCTTGATGATCGACAGATTCGCATTGAGGTGATAACCGAAATCGCCTATCCGATTCTGATGCCCCACTTCAAATTCCCATCCTTTATTCTCCAGACTTCCGGTGTTTACCTGCGAGAGCGTCAACCCGAATATGGTGGAATAACTCGCGCCGGGTTTGTACAGAATGTCGGTGGTCTTTCGATAGAAGTAAGAAGCATTGACCGTGAGTTTATTGTCCCAAAAGGCCGCTTCGATGCCGAAGTCGGTGGTCTTTGTTTTTTCCCACTTCAGAGTCGGGTCTACATAAGTGGTTACCGCCGCTCCCTGCGTATAGACTCCTCCGAAAACATAGTTCATGTCCTTACCCAGCGTATAAGTGGACTGGTAGGGATAGTTGCCGATGTTGTTGTTGCCCAATATTCCGTACGAGGCTTTCAGCTTGAGGTTGTTGACAAAATCCAACGATCTTATTTGCTTGAAGAAAGATTCCTCGGACAATCGCCATCCGACGGCGAAGGAGGGGAAAAGACCGAACTTGCTGTCGGTGGGAAAGCGCGACGAACCGTCATATCTCATCGTGGTTTCAAACAGATAACGCTCATCGTAGTTGTAGGTAAGGCGTCCGAAGACGGACATAATTGCCCAATCGTAGCCTCCTCCCTGATTGGTTTGCCCGTCGGCACCTCCCGCATCGAGATAGGGTACTTCGTCTGAGGGGAAGTTGTTGCGCTTACCCCCGACCGTGCGCTGCGATTCATCCTCCCACGTATAACCGGCCAGTATCGAAAAGTTATGGCGATTCCACTGCTTCTGATAATCGGCCAGTCCTTGGAAAGTCTTATACGTGGTTTTGTACATGATGTCTTCCAAAGAAGAAGGCCCGACTTTCCGGCCATTGGCAATCTCCATGGCCAAACGGTAATGACGTTCCTGCCGCCCTGTATGGTTGTAACCTCCGATGGCTTTCAGCGTAAGCCCTTTCAGCGGTGTGAAAGCCAATTCGGCATTGATGTTGAATTTGTCGAAGGCTTCGTTATAGAAAGAGTTGCTTTCCAACCAGGCCAATGGAGTGCCGAGCACTTTGGGACCCAAACCGAATTGCCCGTTTTCCAGTCTCGTGGCCCACAGCCCCGGGAAACGCAACGCATTGACGATAATCGCCTTCACCCCCGACACGTCCATGCCTCCGGGTGTCGACGGTTCTTCGCGTTTGGATATCGTGCCGCCGAATCGGGTGGTCAGCACAAGTTTAGGCGTGATTTCGGTAATGAAATTAAAGCGGCCGTTGTAACGGTCGTAATCGTTATGGGCCATCAAGCCTTGCTGCTTAAGATAGCCGAACGAACCCATATATTGCAACTTATCGCTACCGCCGTTCACCGTCAGTTCATGCCCCGTTTGGAATCCCCTGCCTCCCAGCAGTTCGTCCAGATAATGTTCGTTGGGATAGTTGTACGGATCGGTTCCATCCTTATACTTTTGAATGACGTCGGCAGTATATACTTCCTTGTTCATGGCTTTGTTGTACAATGTGGCGTATTCCCAGCTATCGCACATTTCCGGCAACTCCGTTGCCTGATTGAAGCCGACATAACCATTGTAGGCCACCGAAACCTTGCCTTTCTTTCCGTCTTTGGTCTTCACCAGTATCACTCCGTTGGCTGCCCTCGAACCGTAGATTGCCGCCGAAGAAGCATCCTTCAGAACGGAAATGGACTCTATGTCGACAGGGTTGAGATCGCTCAAACTGCCGGGAAGTCCGTCAACAAGCACCAAAGGAGAAGGGGTGGCACCAAATGATCCCACACCGCGCACGCGAATCGTCGTGCCGTCCTGGCCGGGGTTGCCGCCGGATTGCGTAATGGTTACTCCGGAGAGCTGCCCGGTAAGCATGTTCGATACGTTTGAGTTAACTCGCGATTCCAGTTTTTTGCTGTCCACACCGGTTATGGAACCGATCACATTCACTTTCTTCTGCACACCGTAGCCCACGACCACCACTTCGTCAAGGCTTTGCATGTCTTCGACCAGAATGACGCGCATCGGCTTCCCATCCGCTTGCACGCTTTTTGTCCGGTAGCCGATGTAAGAAATCTCCAGCGTGCTCCCGACGGAGGTATCCAGCTCGAAACGACCGTCCAAATCGGTAATCGTGCCGTTGGTCGTGCCTTTCACCACCACCGAAGCGCCGATGATGGGGTCGCCGCCGGCATCCGTAACCGTACCCGTAACGCGCCGCACGTTTTGCTGCACGCCTTGTTTTTCGGTAACGGACTCTTTGCGTTTAGTCAATACGATATGCGTACCTTCGAGCACATAGTTCACGCCTTCGTGCCTAAGCAGTTCCTCCAGCACGACAGACACCGGCCGGCTGCTGACGCGGATAGACACAGGGCGGTTTACGTTCACATCGTTAGAATAGACAAATAAATAGTTAGTCTGTTTTTCAATCTCATTCAGCACATCGATCAAAGGTACATGCTCTTTGTTGATGCTGACTTTGGACGATTGCGAATGTACCGTACCGGCAAAAGCACAGAACGTCCAGAAAAAAAGCAGGAAAATCGTGATTCTCATGATTCTGTAAAATAGGTTAATCCGAGGTCTTCGCGACGGAAAGGCCTCTTGTAATGACTGATTTTTCATATTTTTACAATTAGATTCGTTAGGGCGAATGCTTCGCGAATGAAGCGTGCGAAGCGTTTTTCTTTAGCACTCTGCGGCAGGTGTCGGCGCATCTGCCGCTTGTTTGTATGGTTTCATGCGTGTATTTTTACATAGGCTGTTTCGATTTATCCGTTCAACATGTTTCTCTTCATATCTGCGTGAGTTTATTCGATGTAAATAATCTCCGCCTCTTCCGAACGCCGGAACGTGAAGTCGATGTCACGCTGCAACACCCGCAGAGCGTATTCCACGCCATCGACCAGACGGAACTTACCGCTGAGCGTGTTGTGCGACTCAAGGTTTTTGCGCAGAATGAAACGCACGTCATAGTAGCGTTCAAACTGCTTCAGCACTTCGGCAAGAGGCAGATTCCTGAAACAGTAAAGCCCCTCCCTCCAGCGGTAGGCATCCATGTCCGAAATGCGCTTGCTCATCAACCTTCCATCGCCTGTCAGCACGGCTTTGTGATGAGGCTTCAGGATGAGTTGTGCCTCCGGAGCGGAAACCTTAACGCTTCCTTCCATCAGCGAAGTTTCAAAATCGCCATTGCCGTATGCACTGACATAGAATTTGGTTCCCAGCACTTCTATCTTCCCTCTTCTCGTCATCACCACAAACGGACGATTCGAGTCGGGAGTCACCTCGAAATAAGCTTCTCCGTCGACATGCACCATACGTCGGCCCGACGACCGAAAGTCTTGAGGATAGGTCATGCTTGTTTTCGAGTTGAGCCACACGCCCGTTCCGTCGGATAACGTCAGCCTGACGCACT
>JBHAEN010000259.1:0-7486 GCA_041855645.1 Bacteroides sp.
CGGTTTGGCGTTTTTCCCGATGTATTCGTAAGGCGAGGCGGCAAAAGCCCGTTCGGCTTCCGCGCGCGTGTCGAACGATTTATACTTGGCTGCCGCATATCCTTTTATTTGCAGCCGGCACTCCGTCCACGAAGTGTAAATACCGGGAGTGACCCCCTCCCAAACCACATAATATTTCTGCTTTGCCATCGGTCTGTACGGATTCTTCGGGGCGAAGGTACGAATATATTCGTTCGGGGCGAACAAAGGGGGAAGGTTACTTGTTTTGAAAAGAATAAGATCAGGCTATGTCAGCCTCAAAACCACACGCCTCAATGAACCGCATTTTCCTCACCGGATATATGGGAGCCGGAAAGACGACCATGGGCAAAGCCCTCGCACGCAGACTCGAACTTCAGTTCATCGACCTGGACTGGTATATCGAAGAGCGTTTCCGGAAAACGGTGGGAGAACTATTCGCCGAACACGGCGAAGCGGGATTTCGCGAACTGGAGCGAAAGATGCTTCGCGAGGTGTCCGAGTTTGAGAACGTGGTGATTTCCACCGGCGGCGGCGCGCCTTGCTTCTTCGACAACATGGAGCACATGAACCGTATGGGACGAACAGTGTTTCTCGACGTACACCCCGACGTACTCTTCCGCCGTTTGGTCGTCGCCAAGCGTCAGCGCCCCATCCTTCGCGGGAAAAGCGATCGGGAACTGAAGGCCTTCATCATCGACGCCTTGAAGAAGCGCGAACCGTTTTACAGACAGGCGCAACACGTCTTCAAGGCCGATGAACTCGAAAACCGAAAACAGATAAACGATGCCGTGGAACGGTTGAAAGCGGTGCTTGAAGGCAAGAAATGAGAAAATAAGCGGTCAATTACTCGCTATTCATAGATTAATGAGTACTTTTGCCCACTAAATCATGTTTATACAAACCACTGAATCACAGAAAAATGAGAAAATGGCGTATTGAAGATTCGGAAGAACTCTACAACATCACGGGGTGGGGTACTTCGTACTTTGGTATCAACGAACAGGGACACGTAGTGGTAACTCCCCGCAAAGACGGAGTGGCGGTCGACCTGAAACAACTTGTCGACGAATTGCAACTGCGCGATGTAACCACTCCCATGCTGGTGCGTTTCCCCGATATTTTGGACAATCGCATCGAGAAAATGTCGTCCTGCTTCAAGCAAGCGGCGGAGGAGTATGGCTACAAAGGGCAGAACTTCATCATCTACCCCATCAAGGTGAATCAGATGCGCCCGGTGGTGGAAGAAATCATCAGCCACGGAAAGAAATTCAACCTCGGACTCGAAGCCGGTTCAAAACCCGAACTGCATGCCGTCATCGCCATCAACACGGATTCCGACTCATTGATCGTGTGCAACGGCTATAAAGACGAAAGCTACATAGAATTGGCGCTCCTCGCGCAAAAAATGGGCAAGCGCATCTTCCTTGTCGTGGAGAAACTCAACGAATTGAAACTCATCGCCAAGATGGCCAAACAGCTCAATGTGCGTCCCAACATCGGCATCCGCATCAAGCTGGCGTCTTCCGGTAGCGGAAAGTGGGAAGAGTCGGGCGGCGATGCCAGCAAGTTCGGGCTGACTTCGAGCGAATTGCTCGAGGCTCTCGATTTTATGGAAAGCAAAGGACTTCAGGATTGCCTGAAACTGATTCATTTCCACATCGGCAGTCAGGTGACCAAGATACGTCGCATCAAAACCGCGCTCCGTGAGGCTTCGCAGTTTTATGCGCAACTCCACGCCATGGGCTTTCAGGTGGAATTTGTCGACATCGGCGGCGGCTTGGGCGTCGACTACGACGGCACGCGCTCATCGAGCAGCGGCGGCAGTGTAAACTATTCCATTCAGGAATATGTCAACGACTCCATCTCCACATTGGTCGACGTAAGCGACAAGAATGGCATTCCCCATCCCAATATCATTACGGAAAGCGGGCGTGCGCTCACGGCACATCACTCCGTGCTTATCTTCGAAGTGCTCGAAACCGCCACCCTGCCCGAATGGGATGACGATGAAGAGATAGCTCCCGATGCACACGAACTGGTGCGTGAACTGTATACCATTTGGGATTCGCTCAATCAGAACAAGATGCTCGAATCATGGCACGACGCGCAACAGATACGGGAAGAAGCGCTCGACTTGTTCAGTCACGGCATCGTCGATTTGAAAACACGCGCGCAAATCGAGCGGCTTTATTGGTCCATCACCCGCGAAATCAATAAAATAGCCGACGGACTGAAGCATGTTCCCGATGAATTTCGCGGACTGTCGAAGTTGCTGGCCGATAAATATTTCTGCAATTTCTCCCTGTTTCAGTCCTTGCCCGACTCGTGGGCCATCGACCAGATTTTCCCCATCATGCCTATTCAGAGGCTCGATGAAAAGCCCGATCGTTCGGCTACGTTGCAAGACATCACTTGCGACTCGGACGGAAAAATCGCCAACTTCATTTCCATCCGCAACGTGGCGCATTATATGCCCGTGCATGCGCTGAAAAAGTCGGAACCCTACTATGTGGCGGTATTCCTCGTCGGTGCTTATCAGGAAATATTGGGCGATATGCACAACCTCTTCGGCGACACGAATGCCGTGCACGTGGTGGTCAGCGAGAAGGGCTATACCATTGAGCAGATCATCGACGGCGAAACCGTGGCCGAGGTGCTCGATTACGTTCAGTACAATCCGAAGAAACTGGTTCGGACGCTCGAAACATGGGTGACGAAATCGGTGAAAGAAGGACGCATCTCGCTCGAAGAAGGAAAAGAATTCCTGTCGAACTATCGTTCGGGACTGTACGGATACACGTATTTGGAGTAAACTTCCGGGGTGTGAACGGAATGCACCGAATGACATAAGTTCATACCCCACACTCACCATGCTTTACACTGCTGCGCTATGAAAGAAAAACTGACCCTGATCAAAGTGGGTGGCAAAATCGTGGAAGAAGAAGCCACCTTGCATGCGTTATTGGACGACTTTGCCGCTATCTGCGGACATAAGCTGCTTGTGCACGGAGGCGGCCGATCGGCCACACAGCTGGCGGCACGGTTGGGCATCGAGAGTCGCCTGATCGACGGGCGTCGCGTCACCGATGCCGACATGCTGCGGGTAGTGACCATGGTCTACGGCGGATTGGTCAACAAGCATATCGTGGCCGGCTTGCAAGCGCGTGGCATCAACGCACTGGGACTTACGGGAGCCGACATGAACGTGGTGCAATCGGCGAAACGTCCGGTGAAAGAAATCGACTACGGCTTCGTGGGCGACATAGAACGAGTGAACGCCTCACTGCTGGCAACGCTCATCGGACAAGGCGTTGTCCCCGTCATGGCCCCGCTTACTCACGACGGGAAAGGCCATCTGCTCAACACCAATGCCGACACCATTGCCGGAGAAACGGCCAAGGCCTTGGCCGCTCATTTCGACGTGACACTCGTCTACTGCTTCGAGAAGCCGGGCGTGTTGCTCGATGAAACCGACGACAGCAGCGTAATTCCTGCGCTCACCCGCGCGGAATTTGAACGTTACGTGGCCGACGGTGTGATACAAGGCGGTATGATTCCCAAATTGGACAATGCTTTTCGCGCACTCGACGCCGGTGTCGGTGAAGTCATAATCACCTTAGCCTCAGCCATTCGCAAATCAGGAGGCACACGAATCGGAAAATAATCGCAAAAAAAATCGAAGGCAAGTGTAACTTTCCGCCTTCTCATCCGTCATTCCTATAAAGAGATGCAAGAAATCAGCTTCCGAAACGATGTATTGCCGTTGAAGGATAAACTCTTTCGACTGGCGCTGAGGATTACGCTGAACAAAGCCGAAGCCGAAGACATCGTCCAGGACGTTCTGATTCGAGTGTGGGATAAGCGCGACGAGTGGTTGCAGCTGGATTCGATCGAAGCCTATTGCCTGGCGGTCACCAAGAACCTTGCCATAGACCGGATTCGGAAGCAAGACGCCCGATACGCCGAACTCACACCGGCGATGGAAGAAGAAACCGATGCGCAAAGTCCGCACGACCGACTCATCGAAGAAGAGCGCATGAAGCTCATTCACCGCTTGGTCGACGGACTTCCCGAAAAACAGAGGCTCATCATGCAGCTGCGGGACATCGAAGGCGAAAGCTATAAACAAATCGCCGCCTTGCTCGGACTCAGTGAAGAACAGGTAAAAGTGAATCTTTTCCGAGCCCGGCAAAAAGTGAAACAGCAGTTTTTGGAAATAGAAGATTATGGATTATAAAGATATCGAACAACTTTTGGAACGCTACTGGCAATGCGAGACTTCCTCGGAGGAAGAAGCGGCGTTGCGTGCTTTCTTCCTCGGAAAAGATGTTCCCGCCCATCTGCTTCGCTATAAAAGCCTTTTTGTCTATCAGCAGAAGCAACGGGAAATCAGATTGGGAGACGATTTCGACGCACGTATCCTTGCACGTATCGAAAAGCCCGTCGTAAAGGCCCGTCGCATCAGCGTCGTCAGCCGTTTCGTCCCGCTGATGAAAGCAGCCGCGGCAGTAGCCCTGATTCTGACTCTGGGCAATGTGGCGCGCCACTCGTTCGTCATCAACGACGGCGATGTGCTGGCAACCGACACCATAGGCGAACAAGCGACGGCTCCGTCCATGGCACAATCCACTCACGATGTGAAAATGGAAAAAACATCGGCCGACAGCCTCGTTGAGTTCAACAAAATAAGGGAAGAAATAAAAGAAAAATAAAATAACATTTTCATTTGCTTTGAATACATAATTGAAAGTTGTAATGTGTTAGTTCGCTTATTAAAACATCTTCTGAATAGCTGAGAAGCTTAAATTAAATCATAAAACTAACAACGGGAAAGCTACTGCGCGATGCAGTGGCTTTTTCATTTTATGGGCGGTTGTCCAATCGTGAGAAACGGAATCGGGAAAGTTGTATTTGTCTTTTTATTTTACCTCCTTCTCCATCCTTCCATTCCGAAATTCTTTTCTTGTGGTAAAAAATACATACTCGATTTGCTTCGTTCGAAAATTCGTTTTTAATAAAAAAAGGCATCGTTTTTGCAAAAACGTCTCCTTCGTTTTTTCTAAAACGCCATTTGTGGCGTTTAACCGAAAATCGTCTGTTTTTTCAACAAAAAAGGCCGCAATTTCCCGTAGGAGATGCGACCTTTAGGCTGATTCTGCCTTCTGTATATGCTATTCCGGTGGCCGGATTTCGTCGGTTTTGTACGAATTTAATACTTTCCCGCTGCCTTCGGAAACTCTTCCGAAACGCGAACGGCTGAAGGCCTCGCTCGCCGGCATGGCGGGGAGGCAATGGGGTTTTTCGTATGGAAGACCGTTCATCATAGGCGAATGGGTGTTTCGGGTTCGGCGATATCCGCAAAGATAACGGAAGTTTCCGGAACGGAGGCGTGCCGGCGATTATTCTTCTGAATCGGCCTTTTCGTGAGCGGAACAGCCGTGCCGGACTTTCTCTTCAGAAAAATTTTGTTCAACTTTGCAGGAAACAAAGCGCAAGAGAGGTATCTCATGAAAAGACAGAAAACCAAAGCGGGAAGGAACCGGACGTTGGAGATAACAAGCGCCGAGCGAGAGGCATTGAAAGCCGACGTGACCGACGCCACCCTGCTGAATGCCGATTCCGACTGGGTGAATAAAACCATCTGCGGCGATGCGACGGATACGCTTGCCCGGATGCCCGATCATTTTGCGGATTTGATCATCGTCGATCCGCCCTACAACTTGTCTAAAAAATACGGAGAACGGGCGTTCACGGCGATGAAAGACAGCGACTACGAGGCTTTCCTCGAATCGTGGCTTCCCTTGCTGTGCCGGAAGCTCAAGCCGGACGGAAGCCTTTACATGTGCGGCGACTGGAAATGTACCTCGGCCATGCAGCGCGCCATGGAAAAACACCTCACCATCCTGAACCGCATCACTTGGCAGAGGGAAAAAGGCAGGGGGGCGAAGAAAAATTGGAAGAACGGGATGGAAGACATCTGGTTTGCCGTGAAAAACAAGAACGATTATTACTTCGACGTCGACGCCGTGAAGCAGAAACGGAGGGTCATCGCCCCCTATAAAGTCGACGGCATGCCGAAAGGTTGGGAAGAATCCGATTCGGGTAATTTCCGGCTCACTTGCCCGTCGAATTTCTGGGACGACATCAGCATACCTTTTTGGTCCATGCCCGAAAACACGGATCATCCTACGCAGAAACCCGAAAAACTGATGGCCAAGCTCATTCTGGCGTCTTCGAAGGAGGGCGACATGGTTTTAGACCCGTTTTTGGGGAGCGGAACCACCAGCGTGGTGGCCCGGAAATTGGGAAGAAACTACTGTGGCATAGAGGCCGATGCGGAATACTGCCTCTACGCCGCAAAGCGGTTGAAAGCCGCCGAAGCGGACAAGACGATACAGGGATACGACGACGGGGTGTTTTGGGAACGCAACTCCCAAGCCGGAAGGAAAACGGAGAAGAAAAAAACGTGTAGGGCGGAGGAAGAAGACTCTTTGTGAATCATAAATCGGCGCATGAAAATGGGGTGTCTTTGGGCGATTTTGTCGTTGCCGGTTGTCGGACTTAAAAAAAGAATATTCGAGGGAGAGCGAAGAACGGCCGGCCGCCGCAGGCTGTTGTGCCTTTCTCGGTGACGGAGCGTTTGCCGGTCGGAATCGGGGGAAAACTTTTGGACGTTTCGCATAAAGTCCATAGTTTTGTATGCATACCCGTAAGAACTTTCGGAAGATTGCACCGAAGCTCACCGGCAGGTGAAGCAAGCCGGCCAATCCCTTCTCCCAACGTTCTTCAGGAAGCGTCGTCCCTTTTGAGAATTGCAAAGCCATTGGGAAAAACCGTTCATTTTGTCGATTCATGCGCATCATGGCAGAAAGGAGGCATTGAAAACACCCAGATATAAATCAAAAGAAAAAAGAATGAAGAAATTCATATTATTATGTCTAATCGGTTTGTTTGTCGGTCGAGTATATGCTCAGGACACAACGAACTGTTATTTTACGTACATCAGCGAGCAAGGAGTCGAGCCGATAAAGTATTTAACTGAGAAAATTCGCACCTATTCCGTATTGGCTGTTGGAGAAGACCATTGGATAAAAGACCATCCCGACTTTTTGTGCAAATTCATCGAAGCAACCGCAAAAGATACTCTGACAGACATTGATGTATTGGCCCTTGAATTCGGCAATATGAGCGATCAAAAGCTGGTTGATGAACTTCTAAAGAGCGATGAGTATAGAGAAGATTTAGTCTTCAAAATCCTCCAACACGCACCGGATATTTATGGTAATCCATATTTGGAATATGCCAACATCTTTCATACTGTTTGGAAAACAAATAAGGATAAGGCTTCCAAGCATAAAACAAAAATCATCCTTCTTGACCCTGAATATGTTCAAGCCCACATGGATGGAGAGAAATATATTTATACCGGATCTCGCGATGACAATATGTTCTCGTTGATACGCAG
>JBHAEN010000260.1:0-9434 GCA_041855645.1 Bacteroides sp.
CCTTTGCGGTAGCAGGAGATGGCTGCGGTAGCGTTGCAACCCATGGCGTTGGTCGAAAGGAAATAAGCATTGCCGTATCCGCCCGTGGCAATCACCACGGCATGGCCGGCAAAGCGTTCCAACTTACCGGTAACGAGGTTGCGGGCAATGATGCCTCGGGCGCGGCCGTCGACCAACACGACATCGAGCATTTCGTAGCGCGTGTAGAGTTTAACCGTACCGATACCGACCTGACGGCTCAGGGCAGAGTATGCGCCGAGCAACAGCTGCTGACCGGTTTGTCCTTTGGCATAGAACGTGCGCGACACTTGCGCTCCGCCGAACGAACGATTGTCGAGCGTACCGCCGTATTCGCGGGCAAAAGGCACGCCTTGCGCCACGCATTGGTCGATGATGGCGTTCGACACTTCGGCCAGACGATATACGTTGGCTTCACGTGCGCGATAGTCGCCGCCCTTCACCGTGTCGTAGAACAGACGATATACGGAGTCGCCGTCATTTTGATAGTTCTTTGCGGCGTTGATACCTCCCTGAGCGGCAATGGAGTGTGCACGACGGGGAGAGTCTTGAATGCAGAAGTTGAATACGCGAAAGCCCATTTCGCCGAGTGATGCGGCGGCAGAGGCTCCGGCCAGCCCCGTACCCACGACGATGACGTCGAGGCGGCGTTTATTGGCCGGATTCACAAGTTTCTGATGCGCTTTATAGTTGGTCCATTTCTCGGAAACGTGTCCTTCAGGAATTTTTGAATCTAAATTGATCATGTTATTATCAGAATTAGTCGGTTAAACAAAAGTTAGCAACACGTAGCCCCGCAGCAGAGCGATTGGATGTAGAAAGCCACCACCACTGCGGCAAATCCCAGAACGATAATCGTTGAATACACGTCGGAAATGCACTTCCAACGTCCGATCCATACTTTGTTGTTCCAGCCGATGGACTGCATCGAACTCCAGAAACCATGCGTGAGGTGAAACCACAACGCTGCCAGCCAAACGAGGTAGAGCACCACGTTGATCGGGCAAGAGAAAGTCTGTTGGATGTGATACACACCGTTGGTCACATTATCCATTACGGCCTGATCGACGTGCGAACCCATTTTGTGCATGACTTCGGGCAACTGCATTTTCGCCCAGAAGTGCGTCATGTGCAACACCAGCCCCACAATGACGATGATGCCCAGCACCAACATGTTTTGCGAAGCCCATTCCACGTTTTTCGGCTTTGCCGTCACCGCGTAGCGTTCGCTTCCGCGCGCCTTGCGGTTTTGAAGCGTGAGCCAGAAAGCGTAGAGAATGTGAATCACGAAGAGCACACCCAGACCGGCCGTAGCAATCAGCGCATACCAGTTGGCTCCCAAAAATTCACATACCGCGTTGTATCCCTCCGGAGAGATGATGGCAACGAGGTTCATCGCCATGTGAAAGGTCAGAAACAGGACAAGGGCGAGACCGGTAACGCTCATCACCACCTTCCTTCCTACAGATGAATTAATTAACCACATAAATGAATGAATTTAAGTTATTTAGTTAGTATAATACAGATATTTTTCTTCCCTGTGCGACTCCCGGTGGCCTTGCAACAGACAGGGCAACGGAGCATAGTTGATGCAAAAGTAGGAGAAATAGATTGATTCGCCAAAGGATTAAAGAAATCTTTCCGTAATATTGTTGCCTTTATCGGCCGAAACCGCACTTTTTTCCCATCCTTTTCGTATCTTTGCCCGAACGAGTCATGACAAGACAAACGGAAATGAAGAAGAAAACAGTAATCAATTCAAACAAAACAGGCATTCATTCAGGCTGACACCCTGCATGAGGAACCTTCACATACGGTGAAAGGCTGCAAATCCTGCGGGATTTTGCAGCCTTTTTTGTTGAAAAAACGGATAATTTTCGGCTAAAATCCGCAATCTTCGTTTTAGAAAAAACGAGGGGGACGTTTTTGCAAAAACGACGCCTTTTTCTTTGCAAAACCGATGTTGAAGAAATCGCATAAACATTCCGCATTTTTTACCACCGGAACATGCGGGCGAAAGCGAATCGGCCTCAGAAGGTAAATTAAGAAGACAAATTGGAAAAGAGGAAGAAGGATGACAGACGAAAGAATCGCTTCACCCCGTTTCGGTTCTCCGGAAGCCGGCATAAAAAAAACAGGCGAACGGGAAAGGATGCCGGTAAAACCGCCTCTCTCGTTCGCTCGTTCGGGTATGTCGGCAGGTCTTTTTGCCGCTTCGGAGTTCCGTTTATTTAAGATAGCCCACCGGATGATTCAGCATGGGGACTTGCGACTCTTTCAGTTTAAGAGCCGTTTTCAGCCCGGCCGCATCCATCGTGCCCCTTGCCACCGTGCCCAAACGGGCAGCCGCACAAAACACGGAAATGTTTTGCGAAACGATTCCGGCATCCATCGCTCCCATCATGCGGTTGCGCTCGTTGTTTTCGCCGAAGCGGGAAATGTCGCTCACGAGCAGAAGCACCGCAGGCGCGGTTTTCGCGAACTCTTGCCGACCGGCAACCGACGTGCGGAAATCGCCTGCGGCCACAAGGGTTAATTGATGGGCCTTGGCGTCGTACAGATAGCCGCCTTCGGGCAGAAGCACATAGACGTCCACATCTTGCTTGTTCATGGCCGAAGGCGCCGTGCGCTTACTCTCGGCAACGCGGTTCACTCCGTTGGCAGCCCACAGCAGATCGGACAGATCGGCCGGAGTCAATGCCTTGACGGCATATTCGCGGGTGGAGCAACGGTCGGAAAGGGCTTGCATCACGGTTCCGCTCCGCTTCAGATTCGGTTTGGGCAACTTGATGACTTTCTCGGCGGCAAAAACGGCTGTCGTACACAGGAGCAACAGCAACAGACTGATTTTTCTCATACACGTTTCGTATTAAGGATTCAAACTCAGGCAAATATATGAAAAAAGGCCTGCCTCCTTTAAAAGAGCAGACCTTTTTTAGCGTTTTTTCGCTATGGCTTATTTATCGCCGAAGTAGCGATTGTACAGGCCTTCGAAGCCTTTACCGTGACGCGCTTCGTCTTTACACATTTCGTGCACCGTATCGTGAATGGCGTCCAGATTCAGGGCTTTCGCGCGTGTGGCGATGCGCTTCTTGTCTTCGCAGGCACCCTGTTCGGCGTCTCTGCGTTTTTGCAGATTGGTCTTCGTGTCCCACACGCAGTCGCCCAGCAACTCGGCAAAACGGGCGGCATGTTCGGCCTCTTCCCAAGCGTAACGCTTGAAGGCTTCGGCCACTTCGGGATAACCCTCGCGATCGGCCTGACGGCTCATGGCCAGATACATGCCCACTTCGGTACACTCGCCCATGAAATGGTTGTTGAGGTCTTTGATCATTTCTTCGTCGCAGCCTTTTGCCACACCGACCACGTGTTCGTCGGCAAACACCAGCGGGCCGCCGGAAGTTTCGACCACTTCCACGAACTTACTTGCGGGAGCCTTACACAACGGGCATTTTTCGGGAGCTTCGTCGCCTTCGTGCACGAAGCCGCACACTGTACATCTGAATTTCTTTTTCATTTTCTTTCGGAATTAAATTAATCAGTCGTTATCAGAATCTGTCAGGCAAATGTAACGAAGATAATCCGGCCTGCCAATGTCCGGCTTCTCTTTTTCGGACACAGGCTGTCAGTTTAGACCTGTTATAAATTTCCCGTTTCGGGCTAAAGGCATGAGAAACAAACGGAGAAGAAGGGTTATTCGGAAACAAATCTCTACTTTTGCAGCAACATAACCTCAATTCATGTCAGAATGATGATGAACTACGGATTCGTGAAAGTGGCCGCCGCCGTTCCCCGCGTAAAGGTGGCCGACTGCGAATGGAACGCGGAGAGAATAGGCCGACTGATCGGCATGGCCGAAGAACAAGGCGTGGAAATCGTCGTATTCCCCGAAATGAGCCTGACGGGTTATACCTGCGGAGACTTGTTTCAGCAACAAACGCTTCTCGTTCAAGCCGAACAGGCATTGATGAAACTTCTGGCCGACAGCCTGAGAACGGACATCATAGCCATCGTAGGCATGCCCGTGGCCCACGGACCGGCGATTCTGAATGCCGCCGTAGCCTTTCGGAACGGCAAGATTCTGGGCGTGGCCGTCAAAACCTATCTGCCCAATTATAAAGAGTTCTACGAACAACGGTGGTTCACTTCGGCCACACAAATTCCGGAAAGCGGGATTCTGCTGTGCGGACAACAAGTGCCTGCGGGCAACAATCTGCTATTCGAGACACCGCATACCACTTTCGGCATCGAAATCTGCGAGGATTTGTGGGCAACCATTCCTCCCGGAAGCGCATTGGCCTTGCAGGGAGCCGAAATTATTTTCAACCTCTCGGCCGACAACGAAACGGCGGGCAAGCACCGGTATCTTTGTTCGCTCATCGGCCAACAGTCGGCACGTTGCATAGCCGGCTATGTGTTCGCCTCGTGCGGATTCGGGGAATCGACCACCGATCTCGTGTTCGGAGGCAACGGACTGATTTACGAAAACGGCACGTTGCTGGCACGAAGCAAACGGTTCGACACGGAAGAACAGCTCATCGTCAGCGAAATCGACGTGGAACGCCTGCGCACCGAACGCCGCATGAACACCACCTTCGCGGCGAACCGTGCCTGCCTGAACGGAAAAACGCCCGTACGCATAGGCATGGAAGCCATGTCCGAAAAGAGCATGTCGCTCACCCGTACGTTCGATCCGCATCCCTTCGTTCCGCGCGGCCATGCGCTCGACGAACGCTGCGAAGAAATCATCTCCATACAAATCATGGGGCTTGCCCAGCGCCTTGCGCACATCAATGCCCGTACGGCGGTCATCGGCATATCGGGAGGACTCGACTCCACGCTCGCGCTACTCATCTGCGTGCGGGCGTTCGACCGTCTCGGACTTCCGCGCGAGGGGATAGTGGGCATCACCATGCCCGGCTTCGGGACGACGGGACGAACGTACCGCAATGCCGTCGGCCTGATGCGGTCGCTCGGCATCACCCTCCGCGAAATCAACATCGAAGCAGCCTGCCGGCAACACTTCGCCGACATCGGGCACGATCCCGCCCGACACGACACGACCTACGAGAATGCACAGGCGCGCGAGCGCACGCAGATTCTCATGGACGTGGCCAACCAAACGGGAGGCATCGTGGTGGGAACGGGCGACCTCTCCGAGCTGGCGCTGGGCTGGGCAACGTACAACGGCGACCACATGTCGATGTACGGCGTCAATGCCGGCATACCGAAAACATTGGTCAGACACCTCGTCGTGTGGATGGCACACCACGGCACGGACGAAGCCTCGAAAGCCACACTGCTCGACATTGCCGACACCCCCATCAGCCCCGAACTGATTCCGGCCGACGAAAACGGCGAAATCACCCAAAAGACGGAAGACCTCGTCGGGCCCTACGAGCTTCACGACTTCTTTCTCTACCATTTTCTGCGCTTCGGGTCGCGTCCGGCCAAGATTCATTTCCTGGCCTGCCACGCCTTTGAAGGTGTCTATACGCCCGGAGTCATCCGTCATTGGCTCCATGTCTTCTTCCGCCGCTTCTTTGCCCAACAGTTCAAACGTTCGTGCCTGCCCGACGGGCCGAAAGTGGGCAGCATATCCATCAGCCCCCGAGGCGACTGGCGCATGCCAAGCGATGCAAGCGCCGCAATGTGGCTGAAAGAGGTCGAAGCCTGCGAAGGAGACACACCGGCCTCGAAAGACTGAAACGATGTCCGCATCGTCCCCTCCCGGCGATGCACAAAAAAAGAGGATGTGCCCGAATCGACACATCCTCGCTTTCATCACTGTCCCCTCTTCTTTCTTTACGAAAGAGAGGATAGATTATCCTTCGTAAGGCTCGAAATCATCCTTACCGACTCCGCAAAGCGGGCACACCCAGTCATCGGATATGTCTTCAAAGGCCGTTCCCGGCTCGATGCCGCTGTCCGGATCTCCCAATTCGGGATCGTAAATGTAGTCACATACTACGCAAATGTACTTCTTCATTTTATTTCTATTTATTTAGAGGGTTTACTTGATAATTAAACGTAATTGCCCGCATTTTGTTCAAAGAGCACTTCTCCGTTTTTTCGGAAAAGCCTACCTTTGCAGCGTAATCCTAACGAAACATTCTCTGTATGAATGCAAACAACAACGACCACCGGCTCGGACTCACGGATGCCGAAGTGTTGCAAAGCCGCCGCGAACACGGCGACAATCTTCTGACCCCTCCCCGCCGCCCTTCCATCTGGAAACTTTACCTGGAAAAATTTGAAGACCCCGTCGTGCGCGTCCTGCTCGTGGCGGCTTTCTTCTCGCTCATCATATCGATTGTGGAAAACGAATATGCCGAGACCATCGGAATCATCGCAGCCATCTTGCTGGCCACGGGAATCGGTTTTTTCTTCGAGTACGACGCCAACCGGAAATTCGACCTGCTGAATGCCGTCAACGAAGAAACGCCCGTGAAAGTAATCCGCAACGGGCATGTCATGGAAATCCCCCGCAAAGACACTGTGGTAGGCGACATCATACTGCTGGAAACCGGAGATGAAATCCCTGCCGACGGCGAACTGCTGGAAGCCATAGCGTTGCAAGTCAACGAATCGAATCTGACCGGCGAACCCGTCATCGGCAAGACAACCGTAGAAGCCGACTTCGACGAAGAAGCGACTTATCCTTCCAATCACGTGATGCGCGGAACGACCGTAGTCGACGGTCACGGCACAATGCGGGTGCTCCGCGTGGGCGATGCCACGGAAATAGGAAAAGTGGCGCGTCAAAGCTCCGAAGAGAGTCTTGAACCCACTCCGCTGAACATTCAATTAACCAAGCTGGCCAACCTCATCGGCAAAATCGGCTTCACAGTGGCCGCACTGACCTTCCTGCTGTTCTTCATCAAAGATGTGTGTCTTCACTACGATTTCAGCGTGCTGCATACGTGGAACGACTGGATGCCCGTCATCGAACGCACGCTCCATTACTTCATGATGGCCGTCACGCTGATCGTGGTTTCCGTACCCGAAGGACTGCCCATGAGCGTAACGCTCAGCCTCGCCCTCAACATGAGGCGCATGCTTTCGACCAATAACCTTGTGCGCAAAATGCACGCCTGCGAAACGATGGGAGCCATCACCGTAATCTGTACGGATAAAACCGGCACGCTCACGCAGAACCTGATGCAGGTGCACGAAACCAACTTCTACGCGCTTTCGCCCGGCGAAACCTTAAATGACGACGAAACAAGCCGACTCATTGCCGAAGGCATCAGCGTCAACTCCACGGCTTTCCTCGAAGAAAACAACGAAGGCGATAAGCCCAAAGGCGTAGGCAACCCCACCGAAATCGCTCTTTTGCTCTGGCTCAGGCAACAGCATCAGGACTACCTGAAGTTGCGCGGACAGGCACATATACTCGACCAGCTCACTTTCTCCACCGAACGCAAGTTCATGGCCACGCTGGTCGAATCGGGTCTGCCCGGCAAGAAAATACTTTATGTGAAAGGTGCTCCCGAAATCGTGTTGGGCAAATGCGGACACATCTGTCTGCCCCATGGAGAAAAAGAAGATGTGGCCGCACGGCGCACGGGCATCGAGGCCCAACTGCTCCGTTATCAAGGCATGGCCATGCGGACACTGGGATTTGCTTATCGCATCGTCGAACCCGACGAGCCTGACGACTGTACCGCCCTTGTATCGGACGGCAGGCTGAATTTTCTCGGTGTAGCGGCCATCTCCGATCCTATTCGCACCGATGTTCCCGATGCCGTGAGCAAATGCGTTTCGGCCGGCATCAGCATCAAGATTGTCACGGGCGACACGCCGGGAACAGCCACGGAAATCGCCCGACAAATCGGTTTGTGGAACGACGACACCGACACGGAACGAAACCGCATCACCGGGGTCGACTTTGCCGCCCTCTCCGACGAAGAGGCTTTCGATCGGGTGAAAGACCTGAAAATCATGTCGCGCGCACGCCCCACCGACAAACAACGCTTGGTGCAACTCCTGCAACAACACGGAGCCGTAGTGGCCGTAACGGGCGACGGAACCAACGATGCCCCCGCACTAAATCACGCACAAGTGGGATTGTCGATGGGAACAGGAACCTCCGTAGCCAAAGAAGCCAGCGACATCACACTGCTCGACGACTCGTTCCGCAGCATCGGAACGGCCGTTATGTGGGGACGTTCGCTCTACAAAAACATACAACGTTTCATCGTCTTCCAACTCACCATCAACTTCGTAGCTTTGCTCATCGTATTGCTGGGCTCCCTCATCGGGACTTCGCTTCCGCTCACCGTGACGCAGATGTTGTGGGTGAACCTCATCATGGATACGTTTGCCGCCTTGGCTTTGGCTTCCATCCCCCCCAGCGAAAGCGTAATGAATGAAAAGCCACGCCGCGGCACCGACTTCATCATCACCCCCGCCATGAGTCGCAACATCATCGGAGTAGGGCTGCTGTTCCTCATCGTATTGCTCGGCATGATTTATTACTTCACCAACAGCCCCGAAGGAATGACTCCTTACAGACTCACCGTCTTTTTCACCTTCTTCGTGCTGCTCCAATTCTGGAACTTGTTCAATGCCCGCGTGTTCGGCACTTCGGATTCGGCTTTCAAGGGCCTGTCCAAATCTTACGGCATGGGGCTCGTGGCCATCATCATTCTGGCGGGACAGTTCTGTATCGTACAATTCGGCGGTTCCGTGTTCCGTACCGTACCGCTCAGTCCGGGCACATGGGGTTGGATGCTGGGCCTGTCTTCGATTGTGCTTTGGGGCGGTGAGTTATTCCGTCTCATCGGCCGAATTTCCAAGTCCCGAAAGAGAAACGAATAGGAGTTGCCTGAGCGATGCAAATCATCCGAATACCATCCGACATAAGACCTGAACCCTGTGTGGCCGCCATCGGCTTTTTCGACGGCGTGCACAAGGGGCATCGTTCCCTCATCCGCCAAACGACAGATGTGGCTGCGGCTCGCGGATTGTATTCGGGCATCGTCACTTTCCCGCAACACCCGCGCAAAGTGATCGATCCGTCCTTTCGCCCCCAACTGCTTACCACGCCCGAAGAAAAAAACGCGCTTTTGGCCGGAACCGGAATTGATTACTGCCTGATGCCGGAATTCACGTCCGCAACCGCTCGCCTCACCGCACGCGAGTTCATGGAACAGGTTCTCAGACAACAATTCAACGTACAGGTTTTGGTCATCGGCTATGATCACCGTTTCGGGCATAATCGCAGTGAAGGATTTGCCGACTATGTGCGCCATGGGAAAGACATAGGCATCGAAGTCGTGCAGGCAGAAGTTTGCTGCAGCCTCATGCCGTCGGCCGACGGAGAAGGCTCCGTACCCATCAGTTCTTCGGTTATCCGCCAATTGATCCGGGACGGACGGGTCGATCAGGCCGAACGTGGGTTGGGATACACG
>JBHAEN010000261.1:0-22459 GCA_041855645.1 Bacteroides sp.
AAATCCCGGCCGGTTCCGAAACCGACTCTGCCGGAGAGATTGAAAGAGTTTTACAAAACGCCGATGTGTGAGGGTGCGTGCGCAGAGCATGAATCCGCTCCCGAGGCTTCGGGTTTGCGTGCGTTTACCGGTATTTTTCTTCTTCCTTGTCTTCCAGCATATTCAGATAGGAGGCGTAGCGCGATTCGCTGATGAAATGCCGCTCCACGGCTTCGCGCACGGCGCAATGAGGCTCTTTCCGGTGGGTGCAGTTGCCGTACTTGCAGCCTGCCGAGGCTTTGAATATCTCCGGGAAATAATGGCCGATCTCTTCTTCTTCCATGTCGAATACGCCGAAGCCCTTGATGCCCGGTGTGTCGATGATGTAGCCGTTTTCGCCGTCGATGGGGAACATCTCGGAGAACGTGGTCGTGTGCATGCCCTTGTTGTGGTAGATGGAGATGGCTCCCGTCTTTACGTCAAGTTCGGGTAGGAGAACGTTGATCAGAGTGGATTTTCCCACGCCGGAGTGTCCGGCAAACAGGGTGATGCGTCCCGTCAGTTCCCGGCGTACCGTTTCGATTCCTTCGCCCCGCAAGGCGGAAATCCGAAAGCAAGGATAGCCGATTTGTTCGTAAAGGCGGACGAGGGCTTCGAGATAAGTCGAATCGTTCTTATCGTAAGCGTCTGTTTTGTTGAAAATCAGCTTGACCGGAATGCGATAGGCTTCGGCCGAGGCCAAGAAGCGGTCGATGAAAGTGGTGGAGGTTTCGGGGTAGTTGACGGTCACCACCAGAAAGCATTGGTCGAGGTTGGCCGCCAGAATGTGCGATTGTTTGGAGAGGTTCGACGAACGGCGGATGATGTAATTCTTACGGTCTTCGATTTCGCTGATGAAAGCCGTTCCTTCCTGATTGAGGACGATTCGCACGCGGTCGCCCACGGCCACGGGGTTGGTGCTGCGTATTCCTTTCAGCCGGAAGTTGCCCTTTATCTTGCATTCGATCGATTGCCCGTTGTCGGTCTTGACCTGATACCAACTTCCGGTGTTTTTGATGACTAATCCTTTCACTGGTTCGTTTCGTTTGTTCCCGTATGTGTCTTCTCCTACCTTTAAAAACATGGCGTTTCACACATGGTTGCCACTCCGAAGGAAGGACAACCCGTGCGAAACGCCGTGTTCCGTCATCATCGGTCTCATGGTTCAGACCGTCATGATTTCTTTTTCTTTTTCGACGAGCATATCGTCTATTTGCTTGATGTACTTATCGTGTATCTTTTGCAGTTTGGCTTCGGCGTTCTTTTGTTCGTCCTCGGCCAAACCGTCTTTCACGGCTTTTTTCAGGGCGTCGATGCCGTCGCGTCGGGCGTTGCGCACACTGACTTTGGCTGTCTCGCCTTCTCCTTTACATTGTTTGGAGAGTTGTTTGCGGCGTTCTTCCGTGAGGGGCGGAATGCCGAGGCGGATGAGTTCGCCGTTGTTCTCGGGGGTGATGCCGAGGTCGGAGTCCATAATGGCTTTTTCGATTACACGAAACATGCTTTTGTCCCACGGTTTGATGGTTATGCTGCGTGCGTCGGGCGTAGAGAGGGCAGCCACGTTGCTGAGGGGAACCATGCTTCCGTAAGAGTCCACGCGGATGCCGTCCAGCAGGCGGGTGCTGGCTTTGCCGGCGCGGATGTGTGCCAGAGATTCCTCCAAATACATGATAGCCATGTCCATTTTCTCCTGTGCATGGTCAAGGCAAGTTTTTACGTCTACCATATTCTAAGTATTTAAGTATGTCTAAATCGGAGATGATTGATGGACAAAAGTAAGCTATTTTTTATTCATCTGCAACAGGCCTCCGCTTTTTTAGGGGCGGCGCGGCAATTCCGGATTGGCCGTGGATGCGGGATGGGGAACCGCGGCTTTGTGCCGGCGAGTCTTTTCCGTCTATTTGTGGTAAGGAAGCAGAATCTTAAACTCCCGTTTGCGCAAAAGAACGGCCGAATCGCGTATCTCTTCAATGAGCATTTTATATCGGCCGGGTGCAATGCCTCTCGGCGTTCCGGCTTGATAGGCGATTTCAATATCGACGTATTCGCCCACTGTGGGGCTGACGGAGGAGTTGGTCACTTTTATCGATGTTCCTTGATATTGACCCTGACTGATGGAACCTCCGTACGGACGGACACTGTTAACAAACCATGTGCCCACGCCTTCGCGCTCTGCGATCATCGTGTTGCCGGCCAGTTGATTGTTGCTGAAATATCGTTTGTCGGTTCCGTAAATCCCCGGGACCGTGAGTTCGTCTTCTACTTTTACGCTTACTTTCAGTGTCTGTTTGTTGCCGTCTTGCGCCACCGCGGTCAGTCGGGCTTCTCCTTCATAAAGTCCTACTATCTCAAGCAATTCCGAATTTCCATCCCATTTCACGTTGATGACTTCTTCCGGGTCGTCCTCTATCAATCTCACTTGTTCGCCGCCGCCGGTCAGACTTACGTAGAAACTTCGCTCTTGCGGATGAATGCGCACCGAATCTTGGCTGAAGCGCAGCGTGGGGTAGGTGACTTGGATTTTTAGCGTGGCCTTTTGGTCGTGCGATTGGATGGTTGCATAGGTTTCTCCTTCCGAGAGGCCTTTTACTTTCAGCGTGTCGCTGGCGATGCTGGCTTGTGCGATTCGCGAGTTTTCTACGTTTACTTTGTATTTTCCGTTGCCGCCGGAGAGAATTATGCTTCTGCCCGTCAGTTTGTTCAATGAAATTTCTTTCAATGCTTCGGTCTTGCCTATTCGTATCTCGGGAAATTCGGTGGGTTTTTCTTGTTCGCAGGCTGCAAATAACAGGCATACGGCTACATGCCAAGCCGTTCTTATTCTTTGTTTCATATCAGTCATGGTGTAGGGTCAGATTATGATTTTTTGATGGACAGGCGGTATCTTATTCTCCATCTACGGCCTTCTCCTTCGTCGACGGTAATGTAAAGGATGTGATTTTCCCAGATATCGCCGTCTTCGCTTCTCGGGAAGACGAGCATGCCGTCGGCATCGGGCAACAACGGTTTGCCGTCGAAGCGATAGGTTATTGCGGCGTTTTTATTGGCTAAATCGTTCCAATAGGGTTTGATGCGTCGGTCGCAGCGTCCGTCGTCCCTGATTGTTCTCAGGTAGGGGATGCGATCGGGTGAATCGGCCGATTTTTCCATGGGCAGGGTGCGGACCGTAAGGTTTGCTTCGGGCGATTTTTGCCCTTTCCGCAGGGCGCGTACGGCTATGCGATAGTCGCTGTTCGGGTCGAGTCCCTCCAAGGTGTGATGGGGCTTTGTGAGCCCGGTCGCCACTGTTTGGCCGTTCAGGTCTATTTCCCATTGAGTGGGTTCGGTCGACGTGTGTGTCCAATTCAATGTTATTTCGCGTTGGTGAATGGCTTTTGCACTCAAATCCGTGGGAGTGGGAAGAACGGGTTGCTGCGCGTTTTGAGGGACGAAGGCCACATCGTCGAATAAGATTTTGTTGGCTCCTTGTGCAGGCAACTCGAATACTATTCCCGCTTTGGTAATGTCCTTACCCGATGGAGTCGTCACAAGATTTTCGACCTCTTTCCATCCGTTGTTCGTCGTCCGGTGGGTGAATCGTTGTTTGTCTTTGAGCCTCCCGACAGAATCCCACCAAGTTATGGAGTACACAATTTCTTTTCGCGGTTGGTCGGAGTTATACCAGAAGGAAAATTTATATGTTCCTCCTTCTTTGACATCAAGTATATGCTCGTCTCCTGTAATCATGAGTCTGAAAGAGCCTCCTTCGGTATAGGTTTCCAGAACATACGCTCCATCACCGCCGGTTCGTTTTCCTTGCTGTTTGCCTAAATAGGAATTTCCTCCATACCAGCCTTTCGGACTTTCTCTGCCGTATGGGTTCCATTCCTCAAATCCGCCGTTAGGCACTAAATTGCTTCCTGTTTGTGCTTGTAGTTCGGGCGTACCGAACGTGGCAAGTAGCAGGAAGGTTGCTGATAATGTATGTTTCTTCATCATTCTTTATTTTTTTATATCATTCAACGAAAGGTTAAAGACGGCCCCTAACTTGGAAGCGACTTGTTTTAATGAGCCTTTTACATCGGCTTCGCCCATTAGTCGGGTTTGTTCCCAAAATCCCGCATTTTGCATCAGGCTGTCGAGCATTTCCGTTATCTCCGCTGTGGAAAAATAGGGCACTCCTTCGGGAGACGTGGCAAATTGCAACGCATAGATCAAACCATAGGCTTGAGAAAGGGAAAGAAAAGCATATTGAGGAACCTCTTTAAGATTGGCCAAGGTGTTTTCTCCCACAAGCAGATGCATCGTTCGCACGACGATTGCTTTCGACAGTTCCTCGCGGATGCTTGCCGCCTGTTGTTTGACCTTGTTATACTGAAAGAACCCTAATTCCGTCCGGCCTTGCACGAAAGCCCTGAACAGTTTTGTCTCGGTGTCTTTCAATACGGGTATGCCCTCAGCTTGTGTCAGTGGCTGCCAGTAGGCGTAATAACCGTAAGCCAGATCCCAATAATGTTCCAGAGTGGTGTAGTTTTTTCCGGGTATCAGCATTACCTGCTCATGGTCGGCATGCAGTTGTTCGTCGTCCCAATACCGGTTATCCAGAAAAACATTCAATATCTTATCCAGATAAATGCCTCCCATAATCGCATATTTGAAAACTTCGGCCACGGAAAGCCCTTTTTCGTCGACGAAGTAGATGTTCTTGTCGCCGAGGTTGTTGCCGACATAGCCGGCTTCTCCTTTCTTGGCTTCCCGGTTTCGATAGAGTGAAATATCCGGTTGGCCATGGCCCCCGATGCGTGCCGAGGTTTCGAGCAAAGCCTCAAGCTCTTGCCGAATTTTTTCGCGGCGTGAACCATGTAGGGCCGAACAAGCAACTTCTTCTTTGGGTTTCAGGCCAAAGCGTCCGTTATTGTAAAGCTGATAGGCCTGTTGGTAATTATACGTGTTGCCTAAGCGCGCTTCTTTCAACAACTCTTTGTAGAGGTAATCCAAAGGCTCGCTGAGAAACCGGCACTCTTCCGTTCTTACGCTGCTGTACCCGTTTCGGGTAAATTGGTAAGGGGGTTCGGGCAGGGGCGGATTCATGATGTAGGCACTTTCTACGGTTTCGCCCACACTGATGCCGTGATTGCAGGCAGATAATATCGGCAGCAGGCAGACCATGAGGAGGGTTTTGTTTATTGATTTCGGCATGGATCGCGTTATTTGGAGTTAGGGTAAAATGATATATTCGCAATACGGATGCTTGAGCTTATTCGGCCCCTCGTCGTTTTGATAAAGAGCGGCTTTCAATTCGGGAACCTCAATCAAGCCATCGGCCGAAACCGCGCTGATGCGTGCTTTCACGTGAGAATCTCTCGGCCCCACTCCGTTAATGCATAAGTACATGGGAAAACCGGAGCGAACTTTAAACTCAACCGTCAATTCCTCGCCATTCTTCATTACGGACTGTTCGTCTTCCTCGGTTTCCTCGTCTTTTTCATCTTCGGGTGTTGTGCCGATGGCCACCAACTCTTTCTTTTCGTTGATATAGGTGACGGTGTACCGGGCCGTCGGGACGTCGACCGGATTTCCTTTGGTGTCCAGCTCGGAGAAAGAGCATGTCAGCGTGACGGTGTATTCCTCTGCGTCGCTTGCGGAGTCTTCGCCCGGATACGTGTAGTTTTCCAAAGCCAATTCGGGATCGCAGAGTTTCACCGTCATGTTCCCTTTCCGGTTTTTGGGCTTGTCTATGCCCTTAAAGGGGAAGAGGGCTTCATAATTTTCTTCGGGCGTTTCCTGTTCTTTCACGTTGCAAGCGGTAAGACCGATGCACAAGATGCATAATAAAAAGTATTTCATAAGGTTTATATCTGTTTTTATGGGTTATTGATTTGTTCGTCCCAAATTTCGGCAATCATTCCCGTTTCCTCTTTCTCCGCATGAGGCGGGGCCAGATGTTTGCTCGTCAATCGGTATTTTTTTATCCACGGGTCGTACACGTTGACCAGTTCGCACACGAACTTGTCGCCGACTTTTTGAAAGTCGTAAAATATGTATTGGCCGTTGTAGCGAATGCCGGGATGAAACGTCATGCCCTGTTCCGTGCCGGTATATCCCGAACCCAAACCGTAGAGTTCTCTGCCTTCGCCTAAACTTTTGTCCTGTATAAAGACCCAGTACCTTTGTTCTTTGACTTTCTTTACCCATCTGCGGTTGTGGGCATTTTCTTCACTCATGCCGGGGTTCATGTTTTTCAGAAAATAATCGCTCTGAAAAAGGACGCGGTCGCCCCGATGAATTTTCAGTTGCGGATTTTTCATCTCTTCAAAAAAGAGCCTGTGTGCATAGGCCTTTTGCAATGGGTCTGCCGTGACTTGCCCGTCGGAGAGTTTTTCAAAAACCATGAATTCGCGTGCCGGTTCTATGCACGAGGGAGTTCGGAAAATCAGCCGGCCTTCCGCATCTTTGCCGAGATAGAGAAAATCGGACGAAGCGGAAAACAGCTCGTTTACCTTGTCGTGTAAATAGGAATAGGTGGTGAAACTCAGTTGCGTAAAGGTGTTTTGCCTTACTTCAAACTCGCTTTTACGGACTTGCTTCATGCTGTTTTCGTCGAAATCGGCCAGTATGTTCACCGTGCCTTCTTCGTCGAAGTTCATCCAAAAACAAAATCCTCCCACTCCGTACTTCCCTTGGTAGATATGCGTTTGCAGCAACTCCGACCGATTGGAGAATATCAGCGAATCTGTTTTTGGGAAATAGGTTACTCGCCAGCCTTCGGAAGCTCCTGTCAGTTCGGAACGTAATTCCCGGATGGCGCGTGCGCTCCGTTCGGCGGGCGACTGCTCGAAAACGCCGTCCTCTTGACACGACAGGGTTATCGTGGCCAGGAGTGTCAGTAACGGGAGAATAAATTGCCGGCGGGTTGCGATGCTTGGGTTCATTTTTCTAAAAACTTTTTTATTCGTTTACTACTTGCGTGCTGCATGCGGTCGAGGTCGATGTGCAGTTTCTCCTGAAAATAGGTTCTCACCATCCGGAGTTTCTCGTTCAGCTCCCGATGTGCCGTTCTGGCTTCTTCGTTATACTGTTGCTGCATTTCGGCATCGTAGGGGTCTTCCTTGGGCGTGCCCGCGATTTTGAGTGCTTGAGTCACCGCCTTGGGCGGATGGGTGAGCATGGCACTGATTATTTCGGCAAAATCGTCTTCGGCCGACAGAAACGAATGCAGCGTGAGAAAACCGTTTTGGTTGGCAACGGAAGAAATTCCGTAGAACTCTTTGCGCCGCATGGTGCGGAATAGTGTTTCGATTTCGCCGGTGTCGGAATTGGAGTATCGCCGTTGACTGATGGAAAGGAACTTGTCCCTGTCGTAAGGCTGTATTTCCAATAGCCGTTTGGCAAACTGATGTTGCACGCTGCGCATAAGCACCAGCACCTTTTCTTCATTGGCCGCATCGAAATCGTTGATGTTGTACAGGTGCATTTCGGCGGCTGTCGTGTGGGGAGTATAGAGCAGTTCAACGCCGTTTGCATCGACATTTTTCCCGCCGTACAGGTATATTTTAACGGGGTTTCTGCCTGACATGAAATCGTGTCCTCCCCATTCTTCCTCGGTGTAGAGGTCTATCCACAGCTTTTTGATGGTGCTCAGTACCGATTGTACGTTTTCCGCGGCGGGGGGATATACGTATGTGCCGGGCTGTACGCTGTTTCTGTCCCATCGGTATTCGACTTCTATTCCGTACGGAAGAACGAAGGTTTCCGAAATCCAATTATCCAGTTCCGTATGGTGCCGTTTTACGGCATTCTTTTCGACCACACTCTGCTCCGACAAGGCTTCTTCTTTTGAACAAGCCGCCGTAAGCGTGATGATGAGCGATGCATAAATTATTTTCTTTATCATGTTATAAGGAGTTGTATTTTGTCCTGTAAATTCGTAAGTCGCGGGCTCACGCGGAAAAATCTTTCATGAAAAACCGGCGCGAACGACCGTTCAGCGCGGATTGGGCTCGAGTCCTTTCCGAATGGCTTCTGCGGGAATCTGCAACAACTTTCTCGGGTCGTCTTTACCCAAGGGGCGATAGAAACTGTTCTTGGATGTTCTGTTGACGGCCATGTAGAAGCGACGTAAATCGAACCAGCGAAGCCCCTCGTGCAGAAACTCTTTCTGCCTGAATCCGGCGATGGCTTTGACCAAGGCCAGTTGTTTGACGGACATTCCGTAAAAAGGAGTGTACACGTTGTAGTTCTCGCTACCGGTCCACATGATATTGCGCCGGTGGCAGGAGAGTTCGATGCCATACTTGAAGCGTAAAAAGTTCAGCATGTCGTCGATGGCTTTGTCGTAATCCTGCATCATGGCGTAGGCCTCCATGCGGTTGAGCATTACTTCGTCGGTGGTAAACAGCACGTTGGTTACATACAACCCTTTCGGTTTTGTTCCCGTGCTGCCGAAGAGCGAAAGCTCATCGAATTTGGCGATGTATCTTCCTTCGGTTATCGGTGCGGGGGAGGTGTTGAAGAGGAAAACAGGCCCCATGTTCGGTTTGTCGAAGTTTTCGCACCCGTCGATGCCTGTTTTGTTATAGATTTTATCCATCAGCCGATGAGTCAGGCCATATTTGCTTACGGAGATTTCCCGGGCCAATCTTGATTCGGTGGCCGTGAGCAGTAAGTTGGCCGGTTCTTCCGCGTCCGCGTATTGGCGGAACAGGAGGCGGTGGTTGGCATTGAACGTTTTGCCATAACTCTTCCAGTTTCGCAACAGGTGCTTTTGTTCGGCTTCCAGTACGTAGTCGGCATATTCCGCCACGAGGTTCCATTCGCCTTTCATCAGATAAAAGCGCGAGGCGAAAGCATAGGCCGCCTTTTTGTTGAAATGGAATTTGGGCTTTTTGTAGTAAGTGTCGTTGACGAGTGAGATGCCTAACTTGAGGTCTTTTTCTATTTGCGCATACACCTCCTTCACCGTGCCTCGCCCGTAATTCACCAAGGCGTGTTTCTCGGGTCGTGTGAGGTAGGGTATTCCGGGTGAGGTTCCGGACTTTGTCGTACCGTAAGGCTCTGCCCAGATGTTCACCAGCATGAAGTGTAAGTAGGCGCGCAGCAGAAAAGCCTCACCGTACAACGCTTTCACGCGGTCGGTTTTGGGATAGGCCGCCAGCAGTTCCAAGGCTTTGTTGGCCTGTGCAATTCCCCGGTAGCATTCGTTCCAGTAGTGGAGCGGCGTGTCCAAGTCTTCTTGGTCGTAATCCTCCCAAAAGAACATCGCCTCGTTCAGTTGCGAATGTATGCCGTTGACCCTTTCCTCCACATTGTCGGTTCGGGCTTCGAGAAACGCGAAATAACTTGCTTCGGGATAAGCTCCCGTCAACAGTTCGGCTATTTTGTCTTCGTTATCGATTCGGATATCGAGCGAAGCGTCGGGATTCGTGTTCAGGTAGTCTTGGCACGAAGCGAAAAGTCCTGCCGTCATCAGTAGAAATGAAATCTTTTTCATAAAATCAGTGCGTATTAAAGTCCGACATTCAGCGTCAGGGTACATTGTCTGGGGGTGGGAAGAGAAACGCCGCCCGATTTGTAATATTCGGGGTCTTGCCCTTTCAGCCTTTTGTCCGCATAAATCAGGAAGGGGTTTGTGACATTCAGTCTGACTCCCGCTTGTTTGATGCCGAGCAGAGCGAGCAAGCGTTTGGGGACGTCGTAGCCCAGCGAGATGTTTTTCAGGCGAACGAAACTCCCGTCGGCCACGCGATTCTGCGAATAATTGTACGTGTTGTAGGCTTTCTCGATGTTTTCCTCCCCGATGGCGCGAATCAATTCTTGCGAGGGCAATACGGGGATGTTGGTTTTGTACTCGTCGCCCGGGTTGAGCCATCGGTCGTAGTATTCGGTCGAGAAGACATTCAAGTCGGCGAAAGTGGGATCGAACGAAGGGTTCAACCTGATTTTATGGCCGGCCTGCATGGTGATGAAAAAAGAGAGTTCCCAGTTTTTATACCTGAACGTGTTCGCCAAGCCTCCGATGTATTGGGGCTCGATGGGGCCATGATAAATCAAGTATGACTTGGAGTACTGGGTGTCGAGGAAGTCGGCACCGGCAATCTCGCTGTTTGTTCTCCGGTTGAGGGGATACAGCCCGAAATCGAATGTCGGCAGTCCGTTGCCGTTCAATCCTTGGTAATTGAATGAAAAAAGCGATCCTCTGGGAAATCCCACGATGTTGCCCCGCCCCGTGCCGGCAACCATGTCGAAGGTGTTGGGCGTGTTGAGCAGGCGCGTGATTTTCTGGTTCATGCCGCTGATGGTGAACGACGTTGTCCAGCTGAAGCGGTCGGTTGCCACGTTCCGGGTATGGAGTGCTATCTCTATGCCGCGCGTGCGCATGTCGCCAAAGTTGGCGTATTTGTAATATTGTCCGCCGATTCCGGAAGTACGGACGAGATCTATCAGGTCAAACGAGTTGCGTTGATAAATGTCGATGGTTCCACTGATGCGGTTGTCCGCTAAACCGAAATCCAGCCCGAGGTTCAGTTCGTACATTTTTTCCCAAGTCAGGTCGCGATTTTCCAGATGAAGGATTCGCAGCGCATTTTCGCGGTCGGTAAAGTTGAAACGGTTTACAATCAGGTTTTTGAACACGGCTCCTGAGCTTATGGCCTGTTCGTTCATTTTGGCGGTGAGTCCGTAGCTTGCCCGTATGGCCAGCTTCGACCATGCGGGGTGAGCTTTCATGAACTCTTCTTTGTCAATGTTCCATTTTGCGCCGACGTTCCACGTGGGCAACCAGCGTGAGCGGGAGTCTTTCCCCGCCGTGTTGGCTCCTTCGTAGTTGAGCACGGTGTTGAAAATGTATTTTCCGGCATATCCGTACGTTCCGCTGACGGAAAATGTAACCCCTCGTTCATAGCGTTCGGTCAATGAAAAGTAGCTGTTGCCTTCGTTGGTCAGCTTGTCGAAAATCAAAGGATTGGTGAAAATCTGATTCCCGCGGTCGTATTGTATGCCATATCCTTGAAACGGATTGACGGTGCGGTCGGCATAACGCACTTCGGCAAAACCGAAGGCACGAAGATCGTGCTCGCCGACCGGCTTGTTGAAATCGAGCGAGAAGCGTCCCAGATAGCTTTTCAGTGAAGTCGTCGTTTTGTTGAACATGCCTCCGTGCGTGAGGGCCGCTTGCGGTTGCAGCAGCGGGTTGTCTTTGTTCTTGAGCAGGTAAATGTTCTGTTGCGCCACGTATGGCGTTTCATTGGCTCGAAAGGCTTGAATCACGTTCGAGTTTTCGGTAATGAAGTGCGAAGTCCCCGTATGGGCATGCCGGGCGGCGGTTAATCCTTTCAGCTCCAGATGTTCGTTGAGCTTATAAGCCGCTTCGGCTTGTATCTTCAGGTCGACGACCTCGGTCTTCAGGTAGTTGTTGTCGTATTCGTTCAGGATATTGAATGGGGCCCAGTTGTTCCGGTAGTATTCCAATCGGCCGTCATTCCCTTCGGGGCGCAAAGTGCGGCTTGTGCCCAACGCGTAAGAAAAGGGGTTGATGTCGAAATCGCGCTCAAACGAGCCGATGACTGCATTTTTGCGTTGGGCAATGGTTCCGGGTGCCTTTTGCTCCCTGATGTTGCCTTGTGCGGACAGTGTCGCTTTCAGGCGTTCGCCCCAATAGAAGGAGTTTTTCAGGTTGGCTGTGATTCTTTGCACGTTATCGGTCAGTGTCCAACCCGCGTCGTGAAAGAGTCCGATCGAGGCGTACATCGTCGAGTGTCGGCCTCCTCTTGAGAAGGTGACCGTGTGGTTTTGAGTCGGACGGTGGGTGAACAACTCTCTGAACCAGTCGGTATTCGCATATTCCCGCTCTTTCAGAAAGCCTCTTTTGGCCTCGTCCGTGTTGGCGAGGAAGTACTTTCCGGTGGCGGGATTCACCGTGCTCAATGCTTTGTACATTTGATGAAACACGCCGCCACGACGGCCGTAGAGCGCATTTTTCAGGCCGAAATACCCTTTCTTCTCCATCTCCAGATAGACAGACATGGTTTCTTGAGCGTTCAATAAGTCGAAATCGGCATACGAAGGAATGCCGCGCACGCTCCATTCGCAAGTGTACGATGCTTGGTTCGGGGTGTCTCGTTTCCCCGAGCGGGTCGTGATGACGATGACGCCGTTCAGGGCTCTGGCTCCATAGATGGAGGTGGCCGAAGCGTCTTTGAGAATCTGAATGTCTTCGATGTCCGAAGCGTTGAGGCCCGCCACGGCCGAACTGATCAACGTCACGGCATCGCCCGAAGCCAATTGGTCGAGCGTGAGAGAGACCAGGTCTTCGCAGACCACTCCGTCTATGACCCACAGAGGCTGCACGTTACCCATGATGGAGGCCCCTCCCCGTATGTTGATGCGGGGAGACGAACCGAAACTGCCGGAGATGTTCTGTATCGAAAGTCCCGCAACGCGTCCTTCCAGCATGCGCGACACGTCGGTCACTCCGTTCAGCCTGATGTCTTCCAGCTTTACGGATGAGGAGGCTCCCGTGAATACGCGGCTCTTGATTTGTTGGTAGCCGGTGACCACCACGCCTTCTATTTCCTGTATGTTGTCCTGCAAAACGATGTTCAATGCCGTCGAAGTGATTTTCACCTTTTCGGTTTTCATGCCGATAAAGCTCACTTCCAATGTCTGTCCCATGCGGGCTTGGATGGAGAATCGCCCTTCCGCGTCGGTGATCGTTCCCTGTTTTTCGCCGGATACGGTGACGGTGGCTCCCGGCAGTTCTTCGCCGGAAGAAGAAAGAACCTTTCCGCCGACCGTTGTCCGTTCCTGAGCGGGGCAGAGCTGAAAGGCGGCGGCAAGCGTACCGATTAAAACAAACTTTATGATGGTTGATTTATTCATGTCTTTTTTCTTCAAATATTTCGTGATGTCCGGTTTCGGTTAAAATCTGATTGAGGCTCCCCCGTAAATGCCCAAAGGATGGCCGGGCCTCAGTCCCGACGGGTGTCGGGAGGCCAAGTAAACTTTGTTGGCCAGGTTGATGGCTTGCAGCGTGAATGAAACGTGGCTGTTCAGTTTCCATCGGGCCGAAGCGTCGAGCACCCAGTGTGCCGGCACTTTTTCGCGTTCGGCAATCGTTCCTTGTCCGGGAGCGGTGCGCATGTCGCCATTGTAGCGGGCGCCAATGTGGGCGTTGAACCGCTTGCACTCTATCCCGGCCTGCAAGTTGAGCGAATGCTTGCAGATGTAGGGGATTTCGTCTCCGCCGATTACGCGCCCCCACGAAACACTCTCGAAAGAATTGCCTATCCGGGTGTCGGTATAGGTGTAAGAGAGTTGCAAGGGAAGCTCCACGTTCCACGCTTGCGGCAGAGGCTGATACTGCAATAAGAACTCAAGTCCCTTGACCAAAGCCCGGCCGACATTGAATTGGTCGAGTGTGCCCAATCCTCCGGAGGCTGCCAGGTCACTGCCGAGCATGTTGTCGTAGCGGTTGCGGAAGCCGATGAGCTCGGCCGTCAGCTTTTCCGCCGCTATGCGAATGCCCAGTTCCGTGTTGATGCTGCTTTCGGGCTCTTGATGAAGCTCCGCGGCGGGAGGAGCGAAGCCCTTGTGCACCCCGAAAAACACCGAGGCTGCCGGCATCACCTGATAGTGTATGCCCAAACCGGGGATGAAAGCGCGGGCGCGGTTGGCGGTTTCCACACGTGTCTTGCCCGTTCGTTGCAGGTCGGAGGCCGTATAATCTTTCTTGAGCAGGTCCACGTCTTCGTAGCGCAGCCCGGCTGTCAGCGTCAGTCCGCGATAGCGCAACTTGCTCAGCACATAGCTTGCCAAGGCATCGGCCGATGTGATGCGGTTGGCGTTGCCGCCCCGGATGCCCGGCAGAAAAAGTTCCATCTTGCGGTTCTTCATGGCGTAGGCATCGTCCCACTGAAAGCGGTCTTCCTTGTCGGTATGGTAACGCAGTCCCAACTCGATGTCGAAAAAGCACTCACCCACATGAAAACGGTATTCCGCTTTCGATTGTATGCCCGACGCATAATAGCTGCGGTTGTTTGCGCGGACGATGAGGGCCTCGCCTTCGCGGTCTGTTTTCCCGGTCAGTATGTCGAAATATCGGCCGTTTGTCTCGGGGTCGTTCAGCACATCGGCGATGGAACGTTTCTCGCCCGAACCGATACCCGCCCGTATGTCGTTCAGCTTGTACCAATTACGGTGGAAATAATTGTGATAGACATCGGTGGTTATTCTCAGGCGATTGGAAAAGTTCAACAGATAAGTGGCACTCCACTGACGATGCCTTGTGCGCATGTCGTCCGTCTGAGAACCGGCGTATCGCAAGAAGGGCGAAGTCTTGAAGTCGTTTTCCGACAACCCCACATAAGTCTCGTCCGAATGCTCGTCGGCATAGCCGAATTTCAGCTCCAACGAATGGTTCAGTCCTGTCGGTCTGTCGCTTTTTATCCTGAGTTTGGCGATAAAGTCGTTTCTGCCGAAGCCTTCGGACGGATGCTCTTCGTAGCGTTTGAATCCGTCCGACTGATAGCGAAGATATTCCACCATATATCCGAAATGCTTACCCATGTCTCCCACGCCGGCGTGCGTCTTTAGCGTGCCATAGCTGCCGTAAGAGATGTTCAGCCTGCCCGAAAAGCGGTCGGGAACGGGAGTCGACACCAGATTGACGGCGCCGCCCGTGGTGAAGGGACCATACTGCACCTGGCTGCTTCCTTTCAACACCTCAACGGCCGACATGCGGGCCGCATTCGGGAAATAATAAGCCGCGGGAGCGGAGTAAGGGGCGGGAGCGGCCAATATGCCGTCTTCCATGATGGTGATGCGCTCGCTGCGTTCGGCTTTCGTTCCGCGCAGGCTGATGTTGGGGCGTAGTCCGAAACCGTCTTCTTCATACATGTTCACTCCGGGTACGGCTTTCAGCATGCGGTTGATGTCCGTGTATCCGAATCGGCGGATCTCCTCCGGGGAGATGTAGTAGGCCGATCCCGTTCGGTTGCGGGCTTTGAATTTGCTTCCCAGTATTTGCCGGGATGAAACCACCACTTCTTGCAGGCGGTGGACGGAATCGTTCTCTGCCGTTGCCTGTTCTTGTGCTTCGGCATAAGAGCATATCCCTGTAAAGAAACCGATCAATAGTGTTTTTTTGCTTGTCATATACGCTGTGTAGAATGCGACCCGAAGCCTCCACAGTTTCACGCTGTCGTATATCTATTCATACGCATGCGAAAAGACCCGACCGGAAAAGCGTCGGCCGGATATCGGGGGAGAAGCGTAGAAATAGTGATGTTGAGAACATGAGGTTTAGGTCTGTTTGTCGTTTTTCAACCGCTCAAAGCGGAAGGGTTTTTCTATTGCGCTGCAAAATTATGGATATGATTACGACGTCACAATCGCTATATGCAGGTATTGGGACGTGGCAAAATACCTCGTTTTCGGTATGTGACGATGTCTGTCGGGGCATAAGGGAATTGTGGCCGCCGCCCTCGCATGTCGGGGATGTAAGGTTATTTCCATTCTCTCCGAGTCGCCGGCACGGGAATTGGGGGGAGATGTTCGTGCTTTCATCGGCCGACGGCCATACAAGAAAATCGGCTGTCTATCCCGCTTCGGGACAAACAGCCGATTTTTTCGTCAGTCTATGGGGGAGGGCATGCGCGGATTATTCCACGATGTCCAATTCTTCGATGAGGTGCGATGCACCCGCAAACTTGTCTATGATAAATAAGGTGTAGCGGATGTCGACACAGGCGGCGCGTTGCGAGGCGGGGCGGAAAGCGATGTCGCCCGTCAGGCCTTCGTAGTTGCGGTCGAATCCCGTGCCGATGAGTTCGCCTTTGCCGTTGAACACGGGGCTTCCGGAGTTGCCGCCCGTGTTGTCCGTGTTCACGATGAAGCAGACGGGCATGTCGCCTCCGGGGAGTGCATAACGCCCGTAGTCTCTGGCGGCGTAGAGCGCTTTCAGCTTGTCGGGCACGACGAATTCGCGGTTGTTCGGATCTTCTTTCTGCATCACGCCCTTCAGGGTGGTAAAGGCGTCGTAGACCACACCATCCGCAGGCTCATACGGAAGCACCTTGCCGTAGGTGAGGCGTATGGTCGAGTTGGCATCGGGATAGATCGGTTCTCCTTTCGACGTTTTCAGGTCCATCATGCCCTTGACCCACACCTTGTGGGCGGCGTCGTAGTCGCGGTTGGCATCCTTCATCGCGATGGCCGTTTGCAGAATGCCCTCGGTGACGGAATGGCGGAAAAGAAGCATCCAGTCGCCTTCCAACCGGCGAAGGTCGGGACGGCGGATGAACTTGTCGAACCGTTCGCGACTGCCGAAGATGGAATACTTGAAGCAGGCGTCGATGAAGGCATCGCCATCGCCCTTGAACCGACCGTCGATTACGCTGAAAATGCTTATGCGCTTTCCGGCAGGGATGTAGCGGGCGTAGGTGCGCAGCATTTCTTTGCCCACCAAGCGTTCCACTTCGGGATAGGGCACGGAGGCGAAGTACTTTTCTCCGGCGACTTTCAGAGCCCGGGTCGCTTCGTCGATCTTCGCCTTGTCTTTGGTGCGCAGTGCCGCGGCCAATGCGCCCGTTTCGGTCGTGGGCAACTTCATGAAGTCGAGTGCCGTGACCAGTGCCTCATTGATGGCCTGTTGGTGGTAGAGCGCGTCGCGGCGTTGCGACACGATGGAGCGAATCCGTTCAAAGGCCTTGCGATAGTCGTCGTTGCCCGTTTCTCGTCCGCGTGCCAGCAGTTCTTCCTGTTGCGCGCGTTTGGTGTCGAGCACCTTGAGGCGTACCAGTCCTTCGTTCATGCCGATGGCGTTCTTCCAATAGTTGGCCGATGAGGCATACTTGCTGGCGTAGTGGATGCGTACCGCCGGGTCTTTTACCATCTGCTCCATCAGCACTTTCTGACGGGCGTCGCGCACGTGGTGGCGCATGAAGTTGGTTGTCTCCATGCGTTCTTCCACTTCGTCGGCTATCATGTATCGCCAGTTGCGTCCGGGGAATCCCATGACGAAAGCGAAATCGCCTTCCCGTACGCCGGCCAGACTGATTTTGATGTGTTTCTTCACCCGGAGAGGAACGTTGTCTTTCGCATACGGAGCGGGCTTCCCGTTCTTGTCGGCATAGATGCGGAACAGGCAGAAGTCGCCCGTGTGACGCGGCCACATCCAGTTGTCGGTGTCGGCCCCGAACTTGCCGATGGAAGAAGGAGGCGCGCCGACCAGACGGATGTCGCTATATACCGTCTTGACGAACAGGTAATATTTGTTTCCGCCGTAGAAGGGTTTCAGCTCCAGCCGGGTGGCGGGCGTCAGCTCTATCTGTTCTTCCTTGGCAAAGCGTTCGGCCACTGTGCCGAGATAGGTGGGAGAGAGGTAGTTGGTCCCGTCGGGATCCTTGTCTGTGCGGAGCCGGCGTTCCACGTATTCGGTCACGTCGAGAATGCGGTCGATGAACGTCACGGTGAGTCCCGGCGTGGGCAGTTCCGCTTCGCGGTTCATCGCCCAGAAGCCGTCGGTGAGGTAGTCGTGCTCCACGCTGCTGTGCTGCTGGATGGAGCCGTAGCCGCAGTGGTGATTGGTCAGCACCAGCCCTTCGGCCGAGATGACTTCGGCGGTGCAACCGTTTCCGAAGTGCACCACGGCATCTTTCAGGGAAAGTCCGTTGGCATTGAACACTTCTTCGACGGACAGCTCCAGCCCGAGTTCGCGCATGGCGGCCGCGTTTTGCTTCTTCAGGTCGGTCAGCATCCACATGCCTTCGTCGGCATGCAGGTGCGTAACCGTTGCGGCGCAAAAGGCTGAGATGAGTAAAAGTTTCTTCATGATGGGTTATTCTACAATGGTCATTTCGTCGATGAGGTGTTTACAGTCTCCCAGCTTTTCCAGTATGAAGAGCACATAGCGGATGTCGAGGTTGATGCAACGCTGCAAATTGTTGTCGAAATTGATGTCGCCGCTGAGCGATTCCCAGTTGCCGTCGAAGGCGCAGCCGATGAGTTCGCCGTTGCCGTTGAGCACGGGGCTTCCTGAGTTTCCTCCGGTGATGTCGTTCGTGGAAAGGAAACATACGGGCATCTCGCCGTTGGGCAAAGCATAACGTCCGAAGTCTTTGTTGAGAATGAGTTCTTTCAGTTTGGCCGGAACGTTGAATTCACGGTTGTCGGGGTCTTCTTTTTCCAGAATTCCGTCGGTGGTGGTGTAATGCTTGTAGTGCACTCCGTCGCGCGGGCTGTAGGGTTTCACCGTTCCGTAGGTGAGGCGGATGGTGAAGTTGGCGTCGGGATAAGAAGGGGCGGGGAGCTTCATTTCGCCCAATCCTCGGATATAGGTTTTTTGGAGCAGAGTCAGTTCTTTCACCTTTTCCTGCATGGCGGAGCGCAGTTCGTCGTAGGCCTTGTACTTGGCGTCGGCATATTGGAGGGCCGGATCTTGGTCGATGGCTTTCACGGAAGGCTTTTGCATGAACTTGTCGAAGTTGGCGCGATTGGCAAAGATCGAGTTGTTGTACATGTCGTCCACGAAACGCTCGCAGTTGCCTTTGTATTTTTCGTCGATGACTTTGTAGATGGCCGGACGTTGATCGGCGGGAATCATTTCGGCGTAGAGCGGAAGCAGCACTTTGGCCACTTTACGGTCCACTTCGTGATCGTAGTCTTTGTTGTGTATGCGGTCGTAAATTCCTTGCAGATGGCCGAGGCTGCTCTTGATGGCCGAGTCGTTCTTTTGTTCGAGAGCGGTGCGCAGTTTGTCGAGCTTCACGTTGCCGAATTCGATGCCGCTGAAGAATACTTCCGTGAGGCAGGTCAGCCGGTAGAGGAGCGGTTCGTTCTGTGCCACCCGCTCGTCGATGTCTTTCACCACGTTACGGTAGGCGTCGTTGTTCTGCGTGCGTGCAAATTCGGCGAATCGGGCTTCCTGTTCGGCTTTCGTGCCCAACACGTTGTTGTCGATGATGGCTTTGTTCATGCCGATGGAGTTCTTCCAATAGTTGCTCGAGGCGGCATATTTGTTGGCATACTGAATGCGTATCTTGTCGCTGGCGTTCATTTCGGCTTTCAACACTTCCTGACGGGCGCCGCGGATGCGTATGCGCGGTTCGTTTTGCGCGGTCATGCGTTCTTTCACTTGCGATACGGTGAGGTAGCGGCTGGTGCGTCCGGGGAATCCCATGATCATGGCATAGTCGTTCTCCTGTATGCCTTTCAGCGAAATGGTGAGGAACTTTTCTGTTTTCAGCGGTGTGTTGGCCGCGTTGTATTCGGCGGGGTCTCCGTTCTTGTCGGCATATACGCGGAACATGGAGAAGTCGCCCGTGTGGCGCGGCCACATCCAGTTGTCCGTTTCACCGCCGAACTTACCCACCGACGAGGGAGGCGCGGCCACCATGCGGATGTCGGTATATACTTTCTTGTAGAACAGGTAGAATTTGTTGCCGGCATAGAAGGGCAGGGCTTGAGGGACGATGCCTTTTTTGCCGTTCAAATCGCTCTTCAGGTGCAGTTCCTGTGCCAGACGGTTGAGGAAATCGCCGGTGAATGATTCGTATTCGGTGATTTCGCCGGCTGCGACTTTGGCGTTCACCAGCTCGGTGATGTCTTCGATGCGTTCGATGAAGGTGAATTGCAATCCCGGCGTGGGGAGCTCTTCTTTGCGGCTTTTGGCCCAGAAACCGTCGGTGAGGTAGTCGTGCTCCACGCTGCTGTGTTGCTGTATGAAGGCATAGCCGCAGTGGTGATTGGTCAGAATCAGTCCTTCGGGCGAGATGATTTCGCCCGTACATCCTCCGCCGAAGATGCCGACCGCGTCTTTGAGCGAAACGCCTCCGGGGTTGTAAAGGTCTTCGGCCTCGAGTTTCAGCCCTTGTTTTTTCATCATGTCGATGGAGTGTTGTTGCTTCATCAGTTGCAACAGCCACATGCCTTCGTCCGCCTTTGCGGAGAGGGCGAGCAGCGCGGTGAGCGCGAGGAGATAAATCTTCAATCTGTTCATAAGGTTTAATAGATAAAAGTGGATTAAATATTCGTGTTATTTATATATTATATATGGTGTCTTGACGCTTTGTTCGCAAACAGGCCTTGCCGCACGGCTTCCATGACGTTGGCCGGCGGACGGGCGTTCAGCAGCTCGTTCTTCATGTATTCCATGTAGGGTGCGGTGTGGCGGAAGAAGCGGTAATATCCGGCGCAGAGGTAGTTCAGTCCCGGTTCTCCGTCGGCCGTCCGGCAGAAGCGGTTCTTCGGGCATTCGCCGTTGCAGGCGAAGAGGTAGGTGCACGATTTGCACTGTGCGGGCAGGGCGTCTTGCTTGTCGCGGCCGAAACGTTGCTGCGTTTCTCCGTACATCATCTCGACGAGCGAGTGGCTGTATAGGTTGCCCAGCCGGTATCGGGGGAAAACGAAATGGTCGCACGAGTAAACGTCGCCGTTGAACTCCATCACTCCGGCGTGTCCGCAGGTTTTGGCCAGCGTGCAGACTCCGGGTTGCTCGCCCATCCAGTTGGCCAGCGTGGAATCGAAAAGCTGAATGAAGTAAGTGCCCACGTCGTGTCTCACCCATTCGTCGAAGAGGGTACAGAGAAATTCTCCCCATTGGTGGGCGGAAACGGAGAAGTCGGCCGTTCCCTCCGTCTCCTCGTCGGCCGGAGACGCCAGATGTCTTCCGTCGGCATGTGTGCGAAGCCGTTCCACGATGGGGGCGAACTGAATGTAGCGGCAGCCGATTTCCTTGAAAAAGCGATAGAATTCGAGCGGATAATCGGCATTGAAGTCATTGACCACGGCCATCGCGTTCCAGTCCACGCCGTGTTTGTTCAGCAGCCGGATGCCCTGCATCACTTTGACGAACGAGGGTTTTCCGCGTCGGTCGGTGCGGTATTCGTCGTGGAAATCCTGAGGCCCGTCGACCGATACGCCCACCAGCCAGTTGTTTCGCCGGAAAAAATCGCACCACTCGTCGGTGAGCAGCGTGCCGTTGGTCTGTATGCTGTTGCTGATGAGGCGTCCTTGCGCATATCGCCGTTGCAGCTCCACGACGCGCTGATAGAAAGAGAGCGGGCGCATCAGCGTCTCTCCGCCGTGCCACGTGAAGAGCACTTCGGGCATGGTCTGCGCGTGAATGTATTGCGAGATGAACCGCTCCAAGAGCTCGTCGCTCATGATGTGGCGCGGCTGTTCCTTGTAGAGGGCGGCTTTTTCCGTATAGTAACAATAGCGGCAGGCAAGGTTGCACAGGGAACCTGCCGGCTTGACCATTACGTACAACGGACGGGCGAAGGGAGCGTAGACGGACTTCATTTTGCAAAAATATAGAATTAAAGTAGAAACCGATGTCTTTCCGTCGAAGATTCTGCCTCTTTTGCCTGTGTGCGGATCGGGTCGTGTCCTTCTTCCGCGGCATGAAAAGGCCGAAGAATAGTGGGAAATTATGCACTACTCTTCCTGATTTTTTTTTTCATCTATTTACCCTATTTTTGCGCCAAAATATAACTGATGAAACAAAACCATGAAAAAAATCGTTGTCTTTCTGTGTGCACTGTTCAATGTGTGGATTGCGAATGCCCAAAATGAGGATTCAACCGGCAAGAACAGATTCTCAGTCGGTGGAGAATTGACTTCCGGTGACACTTGGCAGATGGATGTATCCTATCACTACATGATTTTTCCTTATGTCGGTCTCGGGGCATCCGTGGGAATATGGAAGCAGTTTGCCGTTGATGGTATTCCCAAGGGAAATGGCTGGATAATCAATGACGATTACGAAAAAATAGAAAACATCTATCTGCGTCCGTCCATACACTTTGTTTCTCCCACCGTTGCGAGAATCTCCGACGGAAATCTTAAATTATTTCTGGAACCGGGATTTATGATGAATATTCCCTATTGTAATGTGCCCGTCAGTCTGTTGGACGAATACGGATTTGAGAAAGATGTCAAGAATGTGAGCACCCATAAAGGACGATGGTATGCCTTTGACTGTAAAATCGGATTCGGTTTTGATTTGGGAAATGTAAATTTGTCCGGCGGATACCGGTTTTCGACTCTTGATATTTATGCCATGCGTCGGAATCTCACGTTTAACGGCAAGCGATTTGATGAATTTTATCCCAAAGAAAGCTATCTGCATGGCGGTTTCATTTCCGTCGGCTATTTCTTTTAATGCCCGTTCGGCGCAAGAATACGCAACTCACTGAACATTCAAAAAAAGTTTTTCCCTTCGGTTCCCGGAATGAAGAAGCCTTCCTTTTCTCAGGCGAACGGCCGATGAGGCATTTTATCGCACGTTCCGCAACCCACAGCCTCCCCATGCTCATGCTTCCCTCACTTATTGTTGTTTTGTAAAACTCTTTTAATCTCTCCGACGGAGTCGGTTTCGGAACCGGCCGGGATTTCGACCCTCTCCAAAGCCCCATGGGAAGCGGGTTTCCGAAATGCGTGCACTTGACGTCTGAAATGCACCCAC
>JBHAEN010000262.1:0-18052 GCA_041855645.1 Bacteroides sp.
CCGAAATCGAACTGGCATTTGAAAGAGGTCTTTCCTTCGGCTGCGGCCGGTAAGTCGACGGTGATTTGCGTCCAAGACGTGCCGAACTCGAAAGCCTCGCTGTTTCCTGTTCCCAGCCAGTTGAGCCACGGATAGTTGTTGGACAGATTTTGGAAAGAGACACGCCCTTTCGCGTTTCCCTCGCTACGCACCAAAAAGGACAAACGATAAGAATGCCCGCTGACGTAAGGAATATCGGGCGTAATCAGTTGCAGATCCCACGGATTGGATCCAGTCGATTTGCCCACCAGCTTGACGGCATAACCTCCGCCCGCTCCCACACCCGATTCGACGGTGATGCCCGCCCCGGTATTCTGAGGATTCCAATTACCGAATCTCCCTTCTTTCAAGGCTGAAACATCCAAGACATTCCCATCACTGCTTTCGCCCGGGACATATTCCGGAGCAATCAAACCGTTCAGGTAGGTAGCAGCCTGTTGGGTATGCCACAAGAGGTTGTGTCCGTACAAAGCCATGTCTTGCGGCAGCAATTCGAGGAAAGCATCCACTTTGCTGAAATCCATCTCACCTTTGGCATTCATGATCGAGCTTTGCTTCATCGCGTTGCCCAGCGTAACCGAGTTATAGTTGGCATTTACCAACGCACGATATTCGCTGTTATTCACATACAAGTCCATGCCCATGCCCAGCCCGATTACGAAGTCTTGACGGGGGATATAACTCTTTATGGCATCATAGCGCGAGATTTGTTCGGCCAAAGCCAACGGCAATTGGGAAGCGGTGATTTCATTTCCTTCATGAGGATTGTACCAATCCATCTTGTGATCTTCGCAAGAGAGCATCGCGAACACAGAGAAAAGGAGGATATATAAATGGTTTCGTTTCATGTGAGTGATAAATTTATGATGTTATATTCTCTTCCGGTTATTCTATTCTCCGTCCGCTGTTTCCGGAAAGTCGGAGTAGACGGGGGTGTCCAGCGGAACAATCCGGACATTGTCGATATAGACCTGGGCACGGCTTGCCGAAGAAACAAAAACGGTAGACTCGTCGGATGAGTTGCCCGTAATATTCTTCAACGTAAAGTCGGAGTTTTCAAAATAGAATCCGAAGTTGGAATAAGATGCCGCCGAACGACGATCGAGAATGAACCGGTAAGTCAAGGCGCCCACGTTGGAATTGGTGGAACAAATATAGAATGATTTAAAAGGAACGGTTACGGTTTGCCAGCCGTTTGTATAGAATGGAACGGCAACGCCGTCGACCACCCAAGGCACATAGTTATAGCAATCTTTATTGTCGCTCGCAGACCATTCGCCGCCGTTCAGCCCGTTGACCAGACACACTTTAATGAATCCGCTCCCCACCCAAGGATTAGATTCGGGCACATACACATCGAACTGGATACCGCAATCGGCCACATTGGTTTCTTCGGGAATGCCTCGCGTGGCGCTTGTCCAGTCGTCAACCCCGTTTCCCGCCGTCCAAACTTCGGCCGTACGGTTCTTCCCCGCAGCGACAGGCACTTGTTTTGCAGCCGGCAACATGGCGCATTTACCCCGGTTGGAGCCCGCCACGGGATCGTCCACCAAATCATCGGCAAAAATCATACTGGCGTTGGATCCCCATGAGCCTTGCTGTCCTTCCGTATCGAAATCCAGAATAATGCCTTTGGTGTAGTTGAAACAGGCAGGCGAATAAGCACCGCCGTTGGCGCATTCCACCAAAAGGCTTCCGCTCTCCCGAATGCCCGAGGGAACCGACACGGAAAAGTATCCGCCTTCTTCATCCGAGGTGATCGCGTCGCCCGTCACCGTAACACCGCCCGGAAACGTAACCTTGGAAACTTCCTGCAAACCTTCGCCATAGACAGTGATAGTTTCTCCGGGCAAGGGAAGCGTGTTTGAAACACGGGTAATGACCGGCGCACCGGAACGGATGCTGAAAGGATAGTCAAGCCGGCTATTGTCTTTCACCAACCGGATGGTGTTACGCACGTTTTCAGGAGCCTCCGTCGTGGGAACATCTCTGCTTATACTCACCAGAAAAGAGTTGTCCGAAACGAATACGGGGTTAAAATAACAACTGTAACCGTTGATATACACTTTCTTCAAACCGGTGAATCCGGATCCTTCGATGCGAATCAACTGGCCGAGCCGGGCAAAGGTCACTTTCCTGTCGGGTACGGAAGAGGTCGCATCTTCCAGATAGACGGCCGTGACAGTCATCGGCACACTGCTATAATCCCGGTCGTCGCTACAAGCCGAAAACGAAAAGAGAACGGCCAAAACCGACAATCCCATCTGCAAAAAATATGTTTTTTTCATGTGATTCATTCTGATTTAGTTAAACAAGTCCGTGATTCTCTCTTCCGTAAACGCATAGTTTCCGGGGGTTCCTTTCAACAGCGGGTTCTGAATGGTTTCCGATTCGGGATAAGGCAGCAGGAATATGCTCTCTTTCACATCGCCCACAGAACGGGTGGTGGCGTCGCTTGAAGCATTGATGGACAGTTTTTGCGTACTTTGATCCCAAAGAACCGGTATGTTGGTATCGCGCATCTGTCCGGTGATATAGTTCATCACCGCCTGACGCTGGAAATAAGCCCAACGAACCATGTCGTACCAGTATTGCCCTTCCAGACAAAATTCCAGCCGACGTTCCCGGCGCAAATCATCGAACGTAAACGAACCCGTCAACGGCGAGAGGCCGGCACGTACGCGTACCGCGTTATAAAACTCCAGAGCTTTGGCGTCCGTACAGCGCACGTTGGCTCCCAAGGTCTGTGTAATGGAGGCATCGTCGAGCGTTCCGGTTTTGGTCGCGACAAGAGAAAGGCTCGTTCCGAAAGCAGCTTCGGCATAATTCAGGTAAACTTCCGCCAGACGTATCATATAGGTGTTGACCGGCGTATTTCCTTCGGTGATCAACGCGTTGTCTTTACTCGAACCGCAGACGTATTTTTTACAGTTCAACTGAGATTCCGAGTATTCGTAGGTCAATCCGCCTTTATCGCTCATCAGTTCCGGATAATAATCTCCATAGGCCATCCATGTGGGTTTGCGGCGAGCGTCTCCCTGCTCGTACTCCCAAACGACATTGGGCTGAGCCACCGTGGCTCCTCCCCACGCACGCGAGGTTCCCGTCACATCCGATCCGTAGGCGAAATAGTTTTGAATAGTGTTGTATTCACCGTAAACATCGCTTTTGGGGACCCATTGCAATGCGAACAAGGTTTCTTCGTTGTTGTTGTTTTCTATCTTAAACAAATCGGCATAGTCGGACATCAATCCGAACTGTTTGTTTTCGATAACTTTCAGCGCGGCTTTCTTGGCCAACTCCAGGTATTCGCCGTTTCGGGAACCGCTATTGGGGTCATTGCCGTAGCCCGCATAGGTGAGATACACTCGCGACAGCATGGCGAAAGCACTGTATTTATTGACACGTCCCTTGGCATAAGACGTCTCACTCAAATATTTGGCCGCATACTCCAAATCGCGCATCACAAATTCAAAAACGTCGGCAGTGCGGCTGGGAGGGACAATGGGGTTTTCTACCAGATCGTCCGAGTTCTCATTAAGGATAACATTGCCCCACAACATCGCCAGATAATAGTAAGCCACTCCGCGCATGAAACGCGCTTCGGCAATGTACTGCCGCTTGGTCGATTCGCCGACGGGGCCGGCTTTGATTCCGTTGATTACTTTGTTGGCCTGTTGGACCACGATGTAGAACGATTCCCACGCCTGCACCAGCGGCCCGGTCAGTCCGCTTTCATTCAGGTCGGTAAAGGGGTAGATGTAATCGGAATAAGGAGCCCGAAGGTTATAACCTCTTCCGTCGCCCATGCCGTAATAGAACTTATCGTTAAAGTGAAACCATACTTTGCTGTAAAGCGGGGCGGTGGCAGCCCGGCAATCTTCTTCCGAACGATAGAAATTATCGCCGGCGATGTTCGAGTTGTCCATGGAATCGAGAAAATCGTCGCATCCCGTGGCGGACAGCAACAAGACGCCCAGCATGAAGGACCGTATATAACAGGATATTGTTTTCATACAAATTAAATCTTTATCAGGTTAAAAAGTAACGTTGAGTCCGAAAGTGTAAATCCTCGGCGAGGGGTAACGATAGTTGTCGAAGCCGGTAAGCAAAGCGTCCTGATTGGAAGAGCCTATTTCGGGATCCATGCCTTTATACTTTGTGAAGGTGTACACATTTTGCAGATTGCAGTACACCTTGAGGTGTTGCAAATTCAAAGACTGCGTCCATCTGCGCGGGAAAGTATAGCCCAAAGATATGGACTGGATGCGCAGGAACGATCCGTCTTCCACAAACAGGTTACTGAAACGGTAGTTCGATTCGTTCGTCTTCGTCGAACCGGCCATGCGAGCCGCCCACGGAGAACCCGCAACAATCTTCACATTCCGGTAGTCATCCGGTCCGTTGGGGTCGATCAGTTCGAGGCGGGCATAGTCGAGCGCGCTCTTCAGCAGGTTGGTGTTGGCGTGCGCGTCTTCAAGTTCCCTGCGTGCCCAGTTCACCACTTCATTGCCCACGACACCGTTCAGGTAAATGCTCAGGTCGAAGCCTTTATAAGAGAAAGTGTTGCCGAATCCGAAGGTAAAGTCGGGTTCCGGATTCCCGATATAGGTGCGGTCGTTCTCGTTGATCACTCCGTCTTTATTGATATCTTCAAAGATATAGTCGCCTATCCACATGCTGTTTTTGGCAATGGACATGCCTTCGGGAAGCGCGACCGGCGCGACGGTTCCGTTGTGGTTGTAGTAAAAGTCGGTGGCTTTCTCGAACCGACCGATCACCTTGTAGCCGTAAAACTGGCCGATAGGCTGCCCCACGGCCGTTCGGGTAATGACGGTAATGGCAGATCCCGTCTGATTGGTTTTGTCGATCAGGCTGGTCGGCGTGTCCAGTTCCCTCACTTTATTCCTGTTCAGAGAGAATACCAGACTGCTCCGCCATTGGAAACCCTTTTTATCGAAATTCACCGTGTTCAGCGTCAGTTCGATGCCCTTGTTTTCGAGCGAACCGATATTTTTCCACGGAGCGGCCGTCGCTCCCGGACTGCCGGATGTGCCTACATAGGCGGGCAAAGGAACTTGAAGCAACAAGTCTTTGGTCTTTTTGTAATAAACGTCGGCGATAAGTTCGATTCTGTTCCGGAACAGATTGAGATCGAAACCCAGATTGCTCGAATAGGTCGTTTCCCATTTCAGCCCCGGATTGGGCGTATTTCCGGCCAGCAGCCCTGTTCCCCAGACCGTGCTTACCGAAGAGTAAACGGCCCGGTAGGCATTGTTGGTCACGTTCTGATTGCCGACAGTGCCCCATCCCAGACGGAGTTTCAGGTTATTGACCGTTTCGTGATCTTTGAGGAAGCTTTCGTTCGACACTTTCCAAGCGAAAGCGGCCGAGGGGAACCATCCCCAGCGACTGCTCTTGTGAAACTTGGACGAACCGTCGTTGCGAAGCGTAAACGTGAGCAAGTATTTATCGTCGTAAGCGTAAAACAGACGTCCGAAGTAGGACATGATGGCACTTTCGCCGCTGTTGCCGTTATTGGTCGCCGTGTTGGCATCCCCCAGTACAAGATCGGTGGCCGTATTGGACAAATATCCCGTGCGGGCTCCGTACAGATACTCCCACTTGCTTTTCTGAATTTCCTGTCCGAGCATGACGTTCAGGCTGTGTGCGCCGAACGTGCGGTTATAATTCAACAGGTTTCTCCAGCTCCAATACTTATGATAGGATTTGGAGTAGGCTCCCGTCCGGGTGGTGTTTTCTATGGCTCCGAACGAATAGGAAGGAGTGAATTTATAAGTGTTGGTCACACCGTAGTCGAAAGACAGGTCGGTTTTGAACGTCAGGCCTTTCATCAGCGTGGCTTCCGCGTAGGTGTTGGCACGGATGTTCATTTTTTCGTTGCGATTATCGTTCAGCATGGCCAGCCCCACGGGATTGGTCTGTACGAACTCATCGGTGTCGGGACCGTCGAAAGAACCGTCGGCATTGCGAACGGCCACGCTCGGCAGCTGCAACAGAGCGGTGCGGATGAGCGACTCGTCGGAAATCGTCAGCGTCTGTTTCGACTCGCTAAAGGCAAAGTTGATGCCCATGCGCAGATACTCCTTGACTTGCGAATCGAAATTTCCACGCAAATTCAACCGGCGGAAGCCCGAACCCACGGCGATGCCGTCTTGTTGCAGATAACCCGCTCCCAAGGCATAATTACTCTTTTCGTTACCTCCCGTGGCGGAAAGGTTGTGGCTGGTCATCAAGGCTTTGGAAAACATCTCGTCTTGCCAGTCGGTTCCTTCGCCCAGTAAGTCGGGACGCACGAAATTATTGTCGGGACGCACGATACCCCAGCTGGCGCCGGCATAATCCGTGCCCGAACGCACGTTCCGATGAACGGCATACTCCCGCAGATTCATCATTTCCAGTTTTTTGGGCATTTCCTGCCAGCCGACGTATCCGTCGTATGTGATATTGGCCGTACCTGCCTGACCGCGTTTGGTGGTAATCATGATCACCCCGTTGGCCGCACGGGCTCCGTAAATGGCGGTTGCCGAAGCGTCTTTCAAGACGTCCATGGATACGATGTCCGAAGGATTGATCGAAGCCAAGGCATTGTCCGTGCCCGAACCCGTGGAGTTATCGAGTATCACGCCGTCAATAACGAAAATCGGTTCGTTGGAAGCGTTCAGCGAGCTGATTCCGCGTATGCGAATCGAAGAACTTCCTCCCGGCATCCCCGTGTTGGCCTGTACCTGAACACCGGCGGCACGCCCTTGCAGCACCTGATCGACGGAGGTGACAACGGATTTCTTTATCGCGTCTTCACTGACCGAAACCACCGAACCCGTCAGGTCGGAACGCTTCATCTGGCCGTAGCCCACGACGACCACCTCATCCAACACCTTCGTGTCTTCTTGCAGAACAATGTCGATTTGAGTTTTTCCGGCCACTGCAATCTCCTGTGTCCGATAGCCGATGAAGGAAACGACAAGGACGCCGTTGGAAGGCAATGTCAGCGTAAAACGACCGTCCATGTCGGTAACTACACCGTTGCTTGTTCCCTTTTGCACCACGCTGGCTCCGATGGCCGGCCCGAAAGCATCGCTCACCGTTCCCCGTACCGTGATGTTCTGCGCATGTGCAGACAACGGAATCAGACACAGCCAAAGGAGAAGCCCGAGCAATTTAAAATAACGATTTGTGCATTTCATAATGAATTCAACTAAATGGAATGTTACGTGTTGTTTCTCATACCGCAAAGATATTCCGTTCCGAAAGATTTGCCGCCCGGAATTGTTTCTTACGTTACACGGCACCGTTACACCACTTTTGCGTACGCAACAAAACCTTTCCGGCACGTTACATCCGCCCTTGCCCGGTTTTCTTTCCCGCCTCACAACGAGCGTTTTCCGTTTCGGGGGTCACGCCGTTGTGCAAGACGCGATTGCCGGACGAACGGCATCGCCATTCCGGGCGTTCGCTGACCGGACGATAACCTTTCGATGTTCGGGTGCAACCCTGTTCCCGAACACCTTCCCGCACAAGGGTATCCAAATAAAATTAAAGCAAACGCAATGACAAACCCGCGTTAATTACTATTTTTGCGCGTATCCTACTTAATCACAGCCATGAGAACATTTCTTGGGAAAACACTCCCGTCGCTCGCGATCTGCCTGTTCGCTTTTTCCGGCGTCGGGGCGCAAACCGGCCGATTCTACTCCACCGAAAACGGACTGTCGAGCAGCCTTGTCAATCAGTTGTATCAAGGCAGCCGGGGATTCATTTGGTGCGCCACGGAATATGGTTTGAGCAAATTCGACGGCCTGCATTTCTCCAACTACCGCCATCAGCCGGGACAACCCACGTCGCTGAAAAACAACTACGTCCGCTGCCTTTTTGAAGACGAACGGCAAAATCTTCTGGTGGGCTGCATCGACGGACTGATGCGCTATGACAGGGCGACGGACACCTTTCACGAGATTCCCATGACGAGAGCCGGGAAACGGGTGTCGCCACATGTCACGCAAATGCTGCGCTTGCATCACGGAGAGATTTGGATCACCACCACCGGACAAGGAATGTTCCGTCTGGACGAGAAGAAGCAACAAGCCGTCTCGGCCGACGACCGCCTGAAACAGGACAATTACAACTTTCAGTCGAACCTCTACGAAGACTCGAACCGCTGTCTCTGGATCGGAACCGAAGGCGACGGACTGATCCGTTATCTTCCGGAAACCGGGCAAACTAAGGTATTCAAACATCCGGCCATCAACGACAACACGATTTCGGCCATACTCGAAGATCCGCGAGGCGACCTCTTCATCGGCACGCAGAAGCAGGGACTCTCGCGTTACGACCGGAACACCGAACGCTTTCTCCCCGTACCCTGCGCCGACGGAAGCACCGTGTCGGTCTACTGTCTTTCGGTGGTCGACGGGCAACTGCTGGTCGGGACCGACGGACAAGGCCTGAAAAAATATAATCCCTCCACGGGCAAACTGGACAATCACGTCATCAATTCCTCTCCCATCGATTTCTCTTCCGGAAAAATACACTCCATACTCGAAGACAAAGACCACAACCTCTGGATAGGACTGTTCCAGAAAGGCATCGTAATCATCCCCAAACAGGAGAATCCTTTTGAATATTACGGCAATAAATCCATTCATTACAACCCCATCGGGCGGGGTTGCGTGATGTCCGTCTTTCAGGACAGCAATCAGCACCTTTGGGTAGGCACGGACAACGAAGGGCTCTACGAACTGGGAACCGACGGAAAACGCCTGCAACACATCCGTCCCGACGGTTCGCCCCGATCCGTGGGCAGCACGGTGATGTGCATCTACGAAGATTCCGAAAACAATTTCTGGATAGGAAGCTATACGCGGGGAATCGCCAAGCTGAACAGGCAAACGGGCTTGTGCGAATATCCCCTGAACATCGACAACGAGAAAATCCTGTCCGTCACGGAAGACAAACGGAAGAATCTCTACATAGCCACACTCGGATCGGGATTTTACCGGTACAACCTATTGACCGGGGAGCTGAAACATTACGAGTCTTCGCGCGACGAAAAAGGCGACTTGAAACGGAACGAGCTGGCCAACGACTGGGTGAACTACCTGTTTTGCGACAGCGAAGGACTGATCTGGATAGCCCATTACAAAGGAGTGAGCTGCTTCGACCCCGCCACCGGGAACTTCCTGCCCTACCAACAGACCAACACGCTCATCAACGGCTGTGTGGGCTACGCCTTCCTCGAAGATAGAGAAGGACACATCTGGGCGGGAACCACCGGAGGACTGTTCCGCTTCGACAAACGAACCGGAACCATTAAGAAGTTTACCACGCAAGACGGATTGCCCAACAACGTCATTTGCGGCATTTGCGAAGACAACAACCGCAACCTCTGGATCAGCACCTACATGGGACTGAGCCGGTATGACGTCCGTAACAACCGTTTCATCAACTACTATGCGGGCGACGGCCTGCAAGACAATGAATTCATGCACGGAGCCTTCCACCGGGCGGCTTCGGGAAAAATCTATTTCGGGGGCATCAACGGCATCACCGGCTTCCTTCCCGAAGCCATCGGCAGCACCGCGAAAGAAACGGATGTATGGATCATCGACTTCCATGTGGCGGGCGAACAAGTGCACAAACATACGCTTTCGGGCGGCCGGCCCATAGTGTTCGAAGCCGTTCAGGACGCCGACTTCTTCCGCCTCTCTCACAACGACAACACGTTCAGCCTCACGTTCTCCACGTTGCGATACAACAATCCGGAGCAGATTGCCTACCAATACAAAATCGTGGAACTGGGCGACAAATGGCTGTCCACCGAACCCGGAGCGAACAGAGTGACCTACAATCAGCTGCCGCCCGGGAAATACACCTTTCAGGTACGGGCGCTGTATCACGGCAACTTCTCGAAAGTGCGCAGCGTAAAGATTCTGGTCAGTCCGCCGTGGTACGCCACTTGGTGGGCATACTGCTTCTATGTGGCACTGACCGCCCTGCTGATGGCGGGAGCCGTCCACTACCTCCGTTCGCGACTGCGCCACCGCCGTGAAATCATGCGCCGCGAACACGCCGAACAACTGAACGAAGCCAAACTGCAATTCTTCATCAACATCTCGCACGAGATACGCACCCCCATGACCTTAATCATCAATCCGCTGGAAAAACTGCTCTCGGAGAAAAAAGACGGAGAACAGCACCAAACACTTCTCATGATCTACCGCAACGCCCAGCGCATCCTGCGATTGATCAACCAGCTGATGGACATCCGCAAACTCGACAAAGGACAGATGTTCCTGAAATTCCGAGAAACGGACATGGTGGGCTTCATCAGTGACGTGATGCAACCCTTTGAATATTCGGCCGGGAAAAAGCGCATCCGGTTCACCTTCACCCACAGCCTCCCTCAGCTTAAGGTGTGGATCGACCTGAACAACTTCGACAAAGTCTTGATGAACATCCTCTCCAACGCCTTCAAATACACGCCCGAAGGCGGAGAAATACACGTAAAGCTGTCCACCGGAGAAGATGCCTCGCGGCGGGATGCCCTGCGCGAGTATGTGGAAATTGCGGTGACGGACAGCGGAATCGGACTCGACAAGAACAAGATAGACCGCATATTCGAACGTTTTTATCAGATAGACAACGACTTGACCAAGTCCAACTTCGGCACGGGCATCGGCCTTCACCTTTCGCGCTCGCTCGTGCAGCTGCACCACGGCATCATCTTTGCCGAAAACCGGGACGAAGCACCGGGCAGCCGGTTCGTCATACGGATTCCGAGGGGTTCGGCACACCTGCGAGCGGACGAACTCGAATCGGCCGACGGAACGGAACCGGCCAACCGCCTGTCCTTCCCCTCCGCTTTCGGTGATCTTCATGAGGAAGACATGGGCGAAACGGAAACCCCGACGAAAAACACCGCCAAGCCCAAAGCCAAAACACGGCTGAAAGTATTGATTGCGGAGGACGACATGGAAATCCGGTCGTACCTGCGCGAAGAACTTGCCGGAGAATACCGCGTACAAACCTGCGACAACGGGCGAGAAGCCTACGAACAACTGTTGAAAGACGTCCCCGACCTGATTATCAGCGACGTCATGATGCCCGAAATGGACGGGTTGACCCTCTGCCGCAAAATCCGTCAGAACACCAACGTGAACCACCTGCCCGTGATTCTGCTCACGGCCAAATCGAGTCCGGAAGACACGCTCGAAGGCATGGACACCGGAGCCGACGCTTACCTCGTCAAACCGTTCAGCACGGAATTGCTGCGAAGCACCATCGCCAATCTCATCGCCAACCGACGACTGCTGCGCAACAAATTCAGCGGAGCGCAGCAACAAGAGGAGCGCATGGAGAAAATCGTCATGGAATCGAACGACGAGAAACTGATGAACCGAATCATGAAAGTGGTCAACGAACATCTCTCCGATCCGGAGCTGAGTGTCGAGATGCTCGCGTCAGAAGTGGGCTTGAGCCGCGTACACGTGCATCGCAAACTCAAGGAGCTCACCAACCTGTCGGCACGCGATTTCATCAAGAACATCCGCATGCAGCAGGCGGCGGCCTTACTGTCCGGCGACAAGAAACTCACGATTTCGGAAGTGGCCTATGCCACGGGATACACCAACCTGTCCCATTTTTCCAGCGTGTTCCGGGAAAGATACGGCATGTCGCCCAAGGAATATGCGGCGCGACATTAGACTGAAACGACAAAGAAGGAAGAAGGCTCACTCTTCCCGCATGATGCCGAAGCCTGCCCGCTTCCAATCGTCCCAGAAGTGCGGATAAGACTTGGACACCACATGCGGATCGGCAATCCTCAGGTTCGGGAAGCGCAGGCAGGCGGGCGCAAAGGCCATGGCCATGCGATGGTCTTCGTAAGTGCGCATGACGGGATTCTCTTCGACCATGCCGCGGATGCCCTCCCAACAGAGCGTATCGCCTCCGGTTTCTTCGATCACAAAGCCCAGTCGGCCAAGCTCCGTGCGCAGCGCGGTAAGCCGGTCGGTTTCCTTGATGCGCAGGCTTTGCAGTCCCGTGAAGCGAAAAGGCACTCCGAGCAGGGCGCAAGTCACCACGAACGTTTGCGCCAGATCGGGGATGTCGAGCAAATCCTCATCCATGCGTTCGGGCAAAACACCCTCCTTGCGGAGCCTCACCCCGGTTTCCGTAAACTCCGTGCGCACTCCCAAACGGGCAAACAGTTCCGCACCACGGCTATCGCCCTGATGGCTTCGGCGGAACAGACCGAGCAACTCAATGTCGGGCCCGTCGCTCAAAGCCGCCACCTGATACCAATAGGAAGCCGCGCTCCAGTCGCTCTCCACCGTGAACGGGACGCAGACATAGGGCTTCGGGCCGACGACGATCTCGCCTTCGGAAGCCCATGATACGTCGGCCCCGAACTCCGTCATCAGGTGAAGCGTCAGGTCGATGTAAGGGCGCGAAACAATCGTTCCGCTCAGGCGCAACGTCAATCCGTGAGGAAGCATGGGGGCAATCATCAACAAAGCGGAGATGTATTGCGAACTGACATCGCCCCGCAACTCAATGACGCTCCCGTTCAGTCTTCCGCCACGGATGCGGAGCGGAGGAAATCCCTCGTTCGCGGCATAAGCGATGTCGGCTCCCAGCCGGCGCAACGCATCGACCAGCGGCCGTATGGGGCGTTGCCGCATCCGTTCCGTACCGGTCAGCACACGTTCGCCTGCCGTCACGCTGAAGTAGGCCGTGAGGAAACGCATGGCCGTGCCGGCCGCCATGATATCGATTTCGGGAGTTTCTTCGCGCAAGGCACGCAGCATGACGCGCGTATCGTCACAGTCGGACAGGTTGTGCAGCCGGGCCTCTCCCCCGCTCAACGCATGGATGATGAGTGCACGGTTACTGATGCTTTTCGAGGCCGGCAGACGCAATGAGGCGCGCACGGAGGCAGGGACGGAAAATCGGAAACAGGTCATGGGCGAAGTCGTTTTGATTGGATTCACGGAACAAAAATAGGAATATTACATGAGTCCGAGATAAAAAAATGGCACTGTCGTCCGATAAAAGTGTGAAGAACACCTGTTTTCCATTTTCCATGCCGACGTGTTTCGGCAAACAGCCCTCGTCGGTTTTCTCCGTGACGCGGCTTCGGACATGCGCGCCGGCAAACGACGTTCGACATTTCATTTTTTTTGACACGATTTTTCCCCATGCGATAACCTTTCGTGATTCACGCGTGAATTGTGCGTGAATCAGACGTCAGACACGCGTGTTTCAGACATCAGACACGCGCATTTCAGACGTCAAGTGCACGCATTTCGGAAAGCCCCTTCCCATGGGGGCCGGAAGGTGTTCGAAAATCTGTCAGATTTCGGGAGCGGCGCCGACCGATACACCGAAACATTTTTACAAAACACCCCAAAAAAGAAAAAACTTCGCACAGCCGTCGGAGGATTGCGGTTGGCAGAGGGTATGACGAAACGGTTCATTCGGCAGTCCGCTAAAAAAGCGGAAATGTTTGCCGACGACGAATGTTTCCCCTACTTTTGTCACGAACTTCAGACATCACAAAAAACGAAGAGAACATGAAAAAAGGCGATAAAGTACGCTTCCTGAGCGAAGTGGGTGGAGGCATCGTAACGGGATTTCAAGGCAAAGACATTGTGTTGGTGAGCGATGCCGACGGATTCGAGATTCCGATGCCCTTGAGGGAATGTGTCGTCATTGAAACGGACGATTATAACATCAAACGAAAACCTTCGGCCGCACCCGCCGAACAGACGAAACCGGCCGACCTGCCGGCAAAACCCGAAATGCCCGCTTTCCCACGCCACCCGGAGGTGAAAGGAGGCGACTCGCTGAACGTGTTTTTGGCCTATGTGCCCGAAGACGCGAAAGCCATCAGCACCACTCCCTTTGAGGCCTATTTGGTGAACGACAGCAATTATTACCTGTACTACACCTATCAGAGCGCCGAAGGCAAGGCATGGCACACCCGTTCGCACGGTTTGGTGGAACCGAACTCCAAACTCCTGCTCGAAGAGTTCGGCAAAGAGATGCTCAACGAACTCGAACGCGTATCCGTGCAGTTCATCGCCTTCAAAGACGGAAAGACGGCCGCACTGAAACCCGCCGTAAGCGTGGAATTGCGCATCGACACCGTGAAGTTCTACAAGCTGCACACCTTCCGGCCTTCGGATTTTTTTGAAGAACCCGCCCTCATCTACGATCTGGCGAAGAACGACATGCCCGCCAAGCAAGTTTACGTGTCGGCCGAGGAACTGCAAACCGCCTTGCTGCAAAAAAAAGCCGAAGACAAGCCGAAGACGCAACCCGCCGTCAAACCTCGGACGAAAAACGACATCGTGGAGATCGACCTGCACATCCACGAACTGCTGGACGACACCGGCGGCATGAGCAACAGCGAGATACTGAACTATCAGCTCGACAAGTTCCGCGAAGTAATGAACACCTATCAACAGAAGCGCGAACAGAAAATCGTCTTCATCCACGGCAAAGGCGACGGCGTACTGCGCAAGGCTCTGCTCGACGAGCTGAAGCGCAAACACCCCACCTGCCGGTATCAGGACGCCTCGTTTCAAGAATACGGCTTCGGGGCAACAATGGTGACCATACGCTGATTGCCGCAACGACAGGCTGACCGGCAAGCGGTTAAAAAACACACCCCGGCCGAAAAACAAGGCCGATTTATTTGTCCGAAAGAAAGAAAACACCTATTTTTGTGCCCGATTATTCCGCAACGGGTAGACAAAGCGTTCTCTAAGTGATTAAAGACCACCCGCCGGAGCTAACTTATACATTATATATAAGCAATGTACGCGATTGTAGAAATCAATGGCCAACAGTTCAAAGCAGAAGCAGGCCGTAAGCTCTTCGTTCACCACATGACAGGTGTGGAAAGCGGAGCAACCGTAGAATTCGAGAAAGTTCTTTTGGTAGACAAAGACGGAAACATCACCGTAGGCGTTCCCACCGTTGCGGGCGCAAAAGTGGTTTGCGAAGTCGTTTCTCCGTTGGTAAAAGGCGACAAAGTACTCGTATTCCACAAGAAAAGAAGAAAAGGTTACAGAAAACTGAACGGCCACCGTCAACAGTTCACTGAATTGACCATTAAAGAAGTAGTAGCTTAATCATTAAAAACAGTAAGAAGAAATGGCACATAAGAAAGGTGTCGGTAGTTCGAAGAACGGCCGCGAATCACACAGCAAACGATTAGGCGTCAAAATGTTCGGCGGAGAAACGTGCAAAGCCGGTAACATCATCGTGCGCCAAAGAGGCACGGAATTTCACCCGGGCAAAAACATCGGTATGGGCAAAGACCACACCCTGTTCGCTCTGGTAGACGGAACCGTACAATTCAAAGTGGGTAAAGCCGACAAACGTTTTGTCTCGGTCATTCCCGCAGCGGAAGCATAACACGAACGCCCTGAAAAGCGTTATGAAAAATGAGCAACTCACACACCATGTGGGTTGTTTGTTTTTTTAATGACATACGGATGGGAGGCATGCAGTCCGTCGCTTTAAGGCTTCCCATGCTCACAAGCGTGAGGGTCGTATTTACACATTCTTTGTCTGAAGGCTATTCTCACGAGCCTGCACCAAGAAGAGTGATGTTTATACAACCTCGCGCTTTCTTTTTTCACCAAAATCATCGTGTCCGAAGCGGTCGATGCTCAGGCATGTGCCTCTCGACCTCGAGCGAAGAAGCGAATACACCTCATTCCGCAAATAGCCATCAGGGCCGAAAGAACAAAAGAAACTCTTTATTTCCTGATTTCTGACTCTTTCCGTATCTTTGCAACCATAAAATCTACGGAGAAAAAACGAAAAAAGACATATAGTTATGCTCACCATCAAACAAATCACGGAAAACCCGGAGGCAGTGCTCCGCGGATTGGAAAAGAAACGTTTCAAGGATGCCAAAGAAATACTCGGACAAGTCATTGCCTTCAACGACAAACGACGCGGTACGCAAGTCGAACTGGACAACAATCTGGCGGAAGTCAACAACCTTTCGCGCACCATCGGCGCATTGATGAAAGAAGGCAAAAAAGAAGAAGCCGAAGCCGCACGCGCCCGGGTGGCCGAACTGAAAGAAGTCAACAAGACTCTGGAATCGACCATGGCGCAAGCAACCGCAGACATGCAAAACCTGCTCTACACCATACCTAACGTACCGTATGACGAAGTGCCCGAAGGCTCCGGAGCCGAAGACAATGTAGTAGAACGGGAGGGCGGTCTGAAAACGGAATTACCCAAAGATGCCCTGCCCCATTGGGATTTGGCCAAGAAGTACGATCTCATCGACTTCGATCTCGGCGTGAAAATCACGGGAGCGGGATTCCCCGTTTACAAAGGCAAGGGAGCCCGCCTGCAACGCGCCCTCATCAACTTTTTCCTCGACGAAGCCAACCGGTCGGGTTATACGGAAGTGATTCCGCCCACCGTGGTCAATGCCGCCTCAGGATACGGAACGGGACAACTGCCCGATAAAGAAGGACAGATGTACCACTGCGAAACGGACGACCTCTACCTCATCCCCACTGCCGAAGTACCCGTCACGAACATCTACCGCGACGTGATACTGGACGAAAAGCAGTTGCCCATCAAAAACTGCGCCTACACACAGTGCTTCCGCCGCGAAGCCGGCTCGTACGGAAAAGACGTGCGCGGACTGAACCGACTGCACGAGTTCTCGAAAGTAGAGATCGTGCGTATCGACAAGCCGGAACACTCACGGGCATCTCATCAGGAAATGATCGACCACGTGGAAGGCCTGCTCCGGAAGTTGGAATTGCCTTACCGCATCCTTCGTCTGTGCGGCGGCGACATGAGCTTTACGGCCGCCCTTTGCTTCGACTTCGAGGTCTACTCCGAGGCGCAACAACGCTGGCTCGAGGTGAGTTCCGTATCCAATTTCGACACCTATCAGGCCAATCGCCTGAAATGCCGCTACCGTACGGCCGAGAAGAAAACGGAACTGTGCCACACGCTCAACGGCTCGGCGCTTGCTTTGCCCCGCATCATGGCCGCCTTGCTGGAAAACAACCAAACCCCCGAAGGCATCCGCGTGCCGAAAGTGCTTATCCCCTACTGCGGATTCGACCTCATCGATTAGTCCCCGTTGTTCCATTCTTTTCAAAAACAGATAAAGATGACTTTAGAAGAACTCAAAGAAAAGTCCGTACGCATACGGCAAATGTATCACGAATTGGAGCAACAGCACCACGGCACGGTCTGGAGTGTTGAAGAAGACGCGCTGGCTTTTCTCACCGATGCGGGATTGGTCGGGCGTCTGGTAATGGACAATCAGAAACGCTGGCCCGCTCCCGGCAAAGACAATCGGCAGCAACTGGAACACAAGCTGGGCGAATGTGTCTGGTGGCTTTCGGAAATGGCCGACCGTATGGATATGGACATAGAGAAATGCGTATCCGAGTTCCTCACCCGAACCGAAAAAGGTTTAACCCCTTAATGACACGGCCGCAGACCATAGCGAAAACCTTCGCTCACGACACGCCCGCATCCGGTCGCGACTCGACTTTATCCCATCACTTCATTTAATACTTCACATCCATGAACACTTCTCCAAAGAATTACGCACTTCCGCTGGCATTTGTCGGCATCATGTTTTTCGCCATCGGCTTTGCCTTGGGAATCAACTCCTTTCTGATTCCCGTGCTCAAAGAAACGCTGTCGCTTCCGGCCGGTGTGGCCTATCTGTTGCTGGCGGCTACGTTCGTACCGTTTCTGTTGTTCGGTTATCCCGCTTCACAAACGATTGCCCGGATAGGCTACAAAAAGACGATGGCTCTTTCGTTCGTCATCTTCGCGGTGGCGTTCCTCTTCTTCGTTCTGTCGGCCCGACTGGAGAGTTTCCCGCTTTTCCTGCTGGCATCGTTCGTCAGCGGTGCGGGCAATGCCTTCCTTCAGGCTTCGGTCAATCCCTACATCACCATCCTCGGCCCCATCGAAAGCGCGGCGC
>JBHAEN010000263.1:0-2850 GCA_041855645.1 Bacteroides sp.
GCATACACCGTTCGGCATCATCTTCAGCCTTGTCGACGGCCGTATAAGCCGCACAGTTCAAGATATACCCGATGCCATTGGCGCGTACGTATTCCGCCAACTGCGCTTTATTGCAAATATCGAGGGCATCGACATCGGTAAAATAAAACGTCCATTTCGGGTGATGACTCGCCCGTTGCCGCAGGGCGCTTCCCAATTGTCCGTTCGCACCCGTCACTAAAATTGATTTCATCTTGTTCTCGTTTTTTGTCAGGATACCGTTTCCGATTCCTTGAATTTGGCAGCCAGAAAAGAGAGAAACGTATGAATCTGTTTCATCGCTTCCTGCGTTTCGGCACTGACGGGCTTGCCCTGCATCCGCAGCAACAGATAACCGTAGAGGGCGATGAAGCAAGTCTCGATCTCCGGCATTTCGGCGCCTCCCGCCTTGGCGCGCAACTGCACGATCGATGGCAAGGTTTTGTAATACAAGGTGCCATACGTCGTTTCGCGCGGGTTTGCGAGCAGCGACCGATGCAACTCCGTCAGCGAAAGAATCACATTTCGGTTGATCTGCAAATGTCCGCGTTCGGTCACTCCTTCGCTGCGCATCATGTCGATTAGCTCTTCATACCAGTGAACAATTTCGGCCTTTACCGTCTCCGGCTGGTCATACTGTTCGATAAGGGTTTCCCGAATCTTGTCGATATCCAATCCGTTGGCACGGATCAGGTCTTCCACCTGCCACATGTAAAGCAGATATTCGACCATATTTTCCTTTCTTTTCTGTTGAGCCGCGATCATAGCGGGTACAAAAGTAGCAACTTCCGGACAAATGTCAATTGCAAACAAGCAATTTAATCGTACTTTTGTCGAAGAAACAATTACGATAAACGATGAAAACATCCGTCCGACTCATTCCTACGGGTTATTTTTATGCCGATGGGGGCTGCATGTTCGGTGCCACTCCGCAATCGGCGTGGAAGCGTCGCTACAAGGCTGATTCGCAGAATCGCTGCCGGCTTGCCATGCACGTCGGACTGGTAACTACCGAATGTGGACGAGTGATCCTGATCGATAACGGCATCGGCAACAAGCATACCGACCAACTGAGAGCCTCGTTCTATCAGTTTCATGAACTGACGGATCTTGATGAAGCGCTCCGACAATACGGCATCTGTCCCGACGATGTGACTGACGTCGTGCTGACTCACCTGCATTTCGATCATTGCGGAGGCACCACCCGACACGGTGAGGACCAACAAATCGTCCCTGCCTACCCGAATGCGACGTGCTGGGTGAGCGAAGCGCAATGGCACGAAGGGTTTCATCCCAACGCTCTCGAACGTGATTCTTTTTTCCCGGAGAATATGGAGGTCATTCGAGAATCGGGCAAATTACGTCTAATCAAAGACGAGATGTTCCTTACGCCGCAGGTCAAGCTGCGTCTGTTCGGCGGACATACGTGCGGACAGATCGTCGTCGATATACGGACAGATTCCCGCATCGTTGTCTTTGCCGGCGATGTTATCCCCACCTCCGCTCACCTCTCTCCGACATGGATTTCCGCATACGATATTCGTCCGTTAGAGACCTACCACGCCAAAATTCGCTTGCTTGAAGAAGCTGCCGCGAAGGAGCAAATCGTCGTCTATTATCACGACGCGTATACCCCATGCTCGGCCGTGAAGAAAATAAACGATTTCTATAAAGCCATCCCCTGTACGGTGGATATGGACGGAAAGATTGGATAGCAGACGGATCAAATCACGAAGAACGATGCCCTTCGGGCGGTGAAATATTGATTTGTTAGACCATTGATTTGTTGGCTGAATGCCGATGACTGACCGCTGGCGAACAATTACGAATGACAAATTACGAATTACGATGTTCTAACCGCAAATACATTGGGCATTCAACATTATACACAAATTTTAATTTGCGTCCATTCGCTGTTATTTGTGTCATTTGCGTTCGGACAACCCGACGACACAAAATAAGAGCGGACACACAGCCCCCCTATATTGACTACTCTGACTACTTTAATCCTTTTCCATCTCCTTGTCATTCAGAACGTCATCGGCGAATCTTTCCTTTTCCAAGCGGGATTTCTCACTGCGTTCAGAATGACAAGGCAGGGCGTTCTTAATGCGTAATTTGCCATTATGAGTCATTCATCAGGAAACAAACGCCCAAACTAACCCAAGAGTTAACCGCAAAAAAACATTAACCTTTATACGGCATTGGCAGAACTTATTGGGGTGACAGGTATTATTTGTTAACAAAATATCCCCCATATTGGGGATAGGATTTAACATTTAGTCACTCTACTTTTGCAGTCCGATTTTATCAACAAATTTAAACAAATATGAAGAAGATAACGATTTTATTGGTATTAACCATTTTGTGTACACTAACTGGCTTTTCACAGAAAATGACGACGGATGCAATGTTGTTTGGTCATGTGAAAAGTAAAGAAACTCAAGAACACATCCCCTACACTACGATTTTTGTAAAAGGAACGAAGTTGGGAACAGCGGCCGACGGTACCGGCCATTTCAAGTTGGCGCATCTGCCGGCTGGAAAACAAACAATTATCGCTCAGTATGTGGGTTACAAGCCGCAAGAAATAGAAGTAACAATGACTCCGGGCAAAGGCACGGAAGTGTATTTTGAACTGGAAGAAGACGTGTTCAACCTTGAGCAGGTGGTGGTGACGGGAACACGCACACAGCACTACGTAAAGAACGTACCCATCCGCACCGAAGTAGTTACCTCGCAGGCGTTGAAGAACAAGAATGCATGGAACGTTTTCGAAGCGCTTGAAGGCGTACCGGGTATCCGTGTGGAACAGCAGTGTCAGTTCTGTAA
>JBHAEN010000264.1:0-3379 GCA_041855645.1 Bacteroides sp.
AATGTATCTTTGTCATAGTATAAAATGTTATGCTTAAAGATACAAAATCTTTAGGTAATAACAAAGCCCCGGCTTGTGAAAGTCGGGGCTTTGTGCATAAAAAAACGGAGGTGTGCATTTTGACACACCTCCTTTTTTGTATGGTTGTCAGACGCTTTGAAGGCTCCTCCCCGCGACTTGGCAAACCAAACGACATTTTTCAAAATCCCAAGGCTGAAAGACATTGTGTTTTGCCCGTAAGCGCACGGTATCGCAAAGAACTTCATTACGTTCACGGCATGGAATGCGAAAGGCTTCAGGCCATTAGTGTTCAGGAATGAGCAATTTACGCAAATCTGCACAAAACCAATCTTTTATCCCTAAATCCCAACTTCACAATTATGCATAAAATTATTCGTTGGTCTGCACCCAAACGAAAAAGAGAGTGCACCCCAACGAAAAAACGGGTGCGGGCCAACGCAAAGGAACGTGCAGCCAAACGAATTCATTCATGCAATGCGCGGAAATGTCCGATGCGCACGGAAGGGATAAACTCCTATAATTAAAAGGAACTTCCCGCAGAGGCCTGCCTCCGCATCGGGCAAACACTTAATTTATTCGATTTTCCTTTCAAAAAGTTTCCTGATATTGTGAAATATACGTAGTTTTGCATCACGAAAATCAAAAAAATCATTCTAACACAATTAATTTCCTATCACATGGACAAAAAAAGAGTCTATACCTTTGGTAACGGCCAAGCGGAAGGCAAGGCCGACATGAAAAACCTCCTCGGAGGCAAAGGTGCCAATCTCGCCGAGATGAATCTGATCGGCGTGCCCGTGCCACCCGGATTCACGATTACCACCGACGTCTGCACAGAATATAACACGCTCGGACGCGACAAAGTGGTGGAACTCCTGCGCGGCGAAGTGGAACAAGCCATCGCCCATCTCGAAGTATTGATGAATTCCAAGTTCGGCGATATCGAAAATCCGCTGCTCGTATCCGTACGTTCGGGTGCTCGCGCATCGATGCCGGGCATGATGGATACGATCCTCAACCTCGGTCTGAACGACGAAGTGGTGGAAGGAATGGTTCGCAAAACCGGCAACGCCCGCTTTGCGTGGGACTCTTACCGTCGTTTCGTGCAGATGTATGGCGACGTGGTTCTGGGCATGAAACCCACCAACAAAGAAGATATCGATCCCTTCGAAGCCATTATCGAAGATGTGAAACACATCAGAGGCGTGAAGCTCGACAACGAACTTTCGGTAGAAGACCTCAAAGAACTCGTATCGCGCTTCAAGGCTGCCGTGAAAGCTCAAACGGGCAAGGATTTCCCGACCTCGGCTTACGAACAACTGTGGGGAGCCATCTGTGCCGTGTTCGACTCGTGGATGAACGAACGCGCCATTCTCTACCGCAAAATGGAAGGTATCCCCGATGAGTGGGGAACTGCCGTAAACGTTCAGGCCATGGTGTTCGGCAACATGGGCGACACTTCAGCCACAGGCGTATGTTTCTCTCGCGATGCCGGTACCGGGGAAGACTTGTTCAACGGCGAATACCTCATCAATGCTCAGGGCGAAGACGTCGTGGCAGGTATCCGCACACCGCAACAAATCACGAAAATAGGTTCTCAACGTTGGGCCGAACTCGCCGGAGTTTCCGAAGCCGAACGCGCTTCCAAATATCCTTCGATGGAAGAAGCCATGCCCGAAATCTACAAGGAACTGGATGCCATCCAAACCAAACTGGAGAATCACTATAAAGACATGCAAGACATGGAGTTCACCGTGCAAGAAGGCAAGCTCTGGTTCTTGCAAACCCGTAACGGTAAGCGCACGGGAGCTGCCATGGTGAAAATCGCGATGGACTTGCTGCGTCAAGGCATCATCGACGAAAAGACCGCAGTGAAGCGGGTGGAACCCAACAAACTCGATGAGTTGCTGCATCCCATCTTCGATACCGTGGCACTGAAACAAGCCAAAGTACTGACGCGCGGATTGCCCGCTTCGCCCGGTGCGGCTTCGGGACAAATCGTGTTCTTTGCCGACGATGCAGCCGAATGGGCCGCTGCCGGTAAGAAAGTAATCATGGTACGCATCGAAACTTCACCCGAAGACCTTGCCGGCATGGCCGTAGCCCAAGGCATATTGACCGCTCGCGGAGGTATGACTTCTCACGCAGCCGTAGTGGCACGCGGCATGGGAAAATGCTGTGTGTCGGGAGCCGGAGCACTGAACATCGACTACAAGACACGCACCGTAGAAATCGACGGACTGGTGTTGAAAGAAGGCGACTATCTCTCGCTCAACGGTAGCACGGGAGAAGTGTATCTGGGCGAAGTGCAGACGAAAGCCGCAGAACTTTCGGGCGACTTTGCCGAGCTCATGAAACTGGCAGACAAATATACCCGCCTGCAAGTGCGTACGAACGCCGATACGCCCAATGACGCACAAGTGGCACGCGACTTCGGAGCTGTCGGTATCGGACTTTGCCGCACCGAACACATGTTCTTCGAAGGCGAAAAGATTAAAGCCATGCGCGAAATGATCCTTTCTGAAAATGCGGAAGGACGGCGTAAGGCTTTGGCCAAGATTCTGCCCTATCAGCAGGCCGACTTCAAAGGCATCTTCAGAGCCATGGCCGGATATCCGGTGACGGTGCGCCTGCTCGACCCCCCCTTGCACGAATTCGTGCCGCACGATCTGAAAGGACAGCAGGAAATGGCCGAAGCCATGGGAGTGAGCCTGCAATTCATCCAGCAACGCGTGGAGTCGCTCTGCGAACATAACCCGATGCTCGGACACCGCGGTTGCCGCCTCGGTAACACGTATCCCGAAATCACGCAGATGCAAACCCGTGCCATTCTGGGAGCCGCTTTGGAATTAAAGAAGGAAGGTGTGGAAACACATCCCGAAATCATGGTTCCGCTCACCGGTATTCTCTACGAGTTTAAAGAACAGGAAACCGTTATCCGTCAGGAAGCCGAACGACTGTTTGCAGAAAAAGGCGACCGCATCGACTACAAAGTCGGCACGATGATAGAAATTCCCCGCGCCGCACTCACTGCCGATCGCATCGCCTCCTCTGCCGAGTTCTTCTCATTCGGAACGAACGATTTGACTCAGATGACATTCGGATACTCACGCGACGACATTGCCTCTTTCCTTCCGATTTATCTGGAAAAGAAAATCCTGAAGGTCGACCCCTTCCAAGTACTCGACCAAAAAGGTGTGGGACAACTGGTACGAATGGCAACGGAAAAAGGCCGCGCCATACGTCCCGATCTGAAATGCGGTATCTGCGGCGAACATGGCGGCGAACCTTCGTCAGTGAAGTTCTGTCATCAGGTGGGGCTGAACTACGTGAGCTGCTCTCCGTTCCGTGTGCCCAT
>JBHAEN010000265.1:0-13816 GCA_041855645.1 Bacteroides sp.
AGAAGCTGCTCGGCCGGGCCGTACGCCACCGTCGCGTGACGATTTTTTCCGCCATGGGATTATTCCTCGTGAGCCTGTTGCTCTTTCCCTTGATCAAGTTCGAACTCATGCCTTCGCAAGACATCGGCTTCGTTGACGTTTTCATCGAGTTGCCCGTAGGTTCCGGCACAGACCGGTCGCGTGACGTGGGCTTTGACATCGACCGTCGCCTGCGCGAAGAGATTCCGGAAATCTCCACCGTGTCGATGAGTGTCGGGATAGCCGACGCGGACAATGCCTGGGCCTCCATGCAGGACAACGGGAGCAACATCATCAGTTGCAACATCGGCCTCGTGCCACGCGCCGAACGCAAGCGATCCCAGGAAGAGGTGTCGGAACACATCCGCCGCATCATCGGCCAATATCCGCAGGTATCGTCCTATACGGTGCGATCGGGCGATGGCAATGCCCAGGGAGGCAATTCGGTGGAGATAGACATTTACGGACACAACTTCGACGAAACCGACGCCGTCGCACGCACCCTGCGTCAAAAACTCATCGACTATCGCCTCGACGGAAAGCCTGTCGTCTCCGCCGTCAGCCTGAGCCGCAAGGACTATACTCCCGAGCTGCGCTTCGTCTTCGACCGGCAAAGACTTGCCGACAACGGCCTGACTTTGGCGACGGCATCATCGTACCTGCGCAACGCCATCAACGGAACCGTGGCCTCATACTATCGCGAGGAGGGCAACGAGTACGACATCCGGGTCAGTCTCGATCCCAAGTTTCGCCGGAGTCCGGAGGACATCGGCAACATTCTCGTCACCACCCCCCAAGGGCGTACGCTGCGACTCTCGGAGTTAGGGCGCATGGAAGAGGCCTATACGCCACCCACCATCGACCGCAAGGACCGGTCGCGCGTCATCACCCTCAGCGTGTCGGGCTCGCCCGGCACTGCGCTCAGCGATGTCTCGGACGCGGCCAAAGCCCTCCTCGCCGACACCGACCTCCCCGATAACATCACCACCCATTTAGGCGGTACGTACGAAACGCAGCAGGAAACCAACTCGGAACTCACCCTGCTCCTCCTGTTGGTGCTGATTCTGGTATTCATCGTAATGGCATCGCAGTTCGAGAGCATGCGCCTGCCGTTCGTAATCATGTTCTCGGTTCCCTTCGCCTTCACGGGAGTCTTCCTCGGGCTGGTACTCACGCAGATACCCTTGGGCTCGATGGCCTTCATCGGGCTAATCATGCTCGTGGGCATCGTGGTCAAAAACGGCATCGTACTCATCGACTACACGCTGTTGCTGCGCGAGCGCGGACAGGGCGTCACGCGCGCGGTGGTGCGGGCCGGACGCAGCCGTCTGCGCCCCGTGTTGATGACTACGCTCACCACCGTGCTCGGCATGATGCCCATGGCCATCGGTGTGGGCGAGGAAGCCGAGATGTGGCAGTCGATGGGCGTGACGGTGGTCTTCGGCCTGTCGCTCTCCACACTCGTCACGCTGGTGCTCATCCCCACGATGTACGCGGCCATGGAGGCACGCATCATCGTGAGCAGACGCAAGAAACTCGCCCGCAAGATAGAACGCAAGGCTCAGGCCGAGAATCCACACACAATGCAGTAGGTATATGGACAGTAACAAAATCAAACATGCTCCCAACGAGCCGCTCAAAAGCGTTTTCATCGCCTACAATCAGGCTTACCATCCGCTCATTCTGCGCATCCTCTCGCGCTTGGCCGTCAAAGGCTACACGAGCTGGAACCACATACAGGGGTGTGGCACGCATACCGGCGAACCGCACATGGGCAGCCATGCCTGGCCCACGATGAACGATGCCATGCTCGTCATTGTCCCCGAAGTCAAGGTGGAACCCCTGCTCGAAGCCCTGCGGCGTCTCGACGAGGCCACCCCCGAACAAGGGCTGCGTGCCTTCGTCTGGAACATCGAACAGACCATTTGATTCACTGCCGGTGTTTCTTTGTCATCGGGCCGCGACTGCCTCGCACATTCGCAGCCCGATTGTTTTTTTCATTGTCGCCGTCCGACGAAAGTCAGGAGCCTCCCCTATTCCCCCATTCCCGGAGCGGTAAATGAGCATGCCCGACCCTTGTGCGACGTTCTCTTTTTTTTACATCGATTTCCCGGTTTTCCGAAATGTACGCAATTCGCGCGTCAAGTGCGTGCATTTGACTTCTGAAACACGTGCATTTCAGACGTCAGATGCGTGCATTTCAGACGTCAAATGCACGCATTTCGGAAACCCGCTTCCCATGGGGCTTTGGAGAGGGGCGAAATCCCGGCCGGTTCCGAAACCGACCTCGCGAAGGAGATTGAAAGAGATTTACAAAACCATCGACATGCGAGTGCCTGTGCGCCTCGGGCAATTGCCGGTGGCAGGGCGCGCGGTAAAATGCATGACGGCCCCTTTGCCAAGGATGGGCGAAAAACAATCGGCATCAAAACAGAGAAATGTTATTTTGAACGGCAACAAGCAAGAAACGATAACATTTTGACTCGTTTTCAAGACAAAAATAATTCACGAACAAATATTATTTCTACCTTTGCCAACAAATCATCAAAAAAACATCACCGTATGAGCTACTTAATAAAGCCCGAAGGCTACAAACCTCTGCTCGACCTGAAGCAAACGGAACTCGGCATCAAACGAATCAAAGAGTTTTTTCAGCAGAATCTCTCCTCCGAACTGAGGTTGCGACGGGTCACCGCCCCGCTCTTCGTGCTGAAAGGTATGGGTATCAACGACGATCTGAACGGCGTGGAACGGCCCGTGTCTTTCCCCATCAAAGACCTCAACGACAAGCAGGCCGAAGTGGTGCACTCGCTCGCCAAATGGAAGAGACTGACGCTGGCCGACTATTCCATCGAGCCGGGATACGGTATTTATACGGACATGAACGCCATACGCCCGGATGAGGAGCTGGGCAACCTGCACTCGCTCTACGTCGACCAGTGGGACTGGGAACGTGTCATCACCGCCGGCGACCGTCACACCGATTTCCTGAAAGAAATCGTCAACCGCATCTACGCAGCCATGATTCGCACGGAATACATGGTCTACGAGAGCTATCCGCAAATCAAGCCCTGCCTGCCCGACAAGCTGCACTTCATCCATGCCGAAGAACTGCGGCGACTCTACCCCGCGCTGGAACCCAAAGACCGCGAACACGAGATTTGCCGGCGGCACGGAGCCGTGTTCATCATCGGAATCGGTTGCCGGCTGGGCGACGGCACGAAACACGACGGACGCGCCCCCGACTATGACGACTACACCACGGAAGGAGCCGACGGGCTGCCCGGACTGAACGGCGACCTGCTGGTGTGGGACGACGTGCTGCAACGCTCGCTCGAACTCTCGTCGATGGGCATTCGCGTCGACAAAGACGCGCTGCAACGCCAGCTCAGGGAGAGAGGACAGGAAGACCGGCTCGAACTCTATTTCCACAAACGCCTGATGAACGACACGCTACCCCTGTCCGTGGGCGGCGGAATCGGACAGTCGAGGCTCTGCATGTTCTACCTTCGCAAAGCCCACATCGGCGAAATACAGGCGAGCATCTGGCCGGACGACATGCGCGTCGAATGCCGTAAGCTGAACATTCACCTCATCTGAACCGGATAAAGACGGGCCTTCGCGAAAGTGCCGCATACTCCGGCGAAAAAGTCGTCCCCCGCTTACTGCGGGGTTCGAGTTTTTTCGTACATTTACCCGCATATTTCAACACCATGCCCATGAACGTACACATCGAACAGAGCTGGAAAGCCCGTCTGCAACCCGAGTTTGAAAAAGATTACTTCCGCACGCTCACCGACTTCGTGCGTAACGAATACGAACAACATCCGCCCATATTTCCGCCCGGAAAACTTATCTTCAACGCTTTCGACCTCTGTCCGTTCGATCGGGTGAAGGTAGTCGTCATCGGGCAAGATCCGTATCACGGGCCGGGACAGGCCCACGGGCTGTGCTTTTCGGTGAACGACGGCGTGCCCTTCCCTCCCTCTCTGCAAAACATCTTCAAGGAAATCAAAGCCGACATCGGGACCGATGCGCCCGCCACAGGCAACCTCACCCGATGGGCCGAGCAGGGCGTATTGCTGCTCAACGCCACGCTGACCGTCCGCGCCCATCAGGCGGGTTCGCATCAGAACAAAGGCTGGGAGACATTCACCGACGCGGCCATCCGTGTGCTGGCCGGGGAAAAAGAGCATCTGGTTTTTCTTCTGTGGGGAGCCTATGCGCAGCGCAAAGGAGCCTTCATCGACCGCGAGCGGCATCTTGTGCTCACGTCGGCCCATCCGTCGCCACTGTCGGCCCACAACGGTTTTTTCGGCAACAGGCATTTCAGCCGCACGAACGAATACCTGCGGGCGCACGGAGAAAAAGAAATCGTCTGGTAGAGGGGGAAGGGGCGTGTTTCGTCAATACCACTGAACGTTCGTCTGCGTCTGGCTGCGCTGGTCGTACTTCAAATCCTGCAAGATGCTGGCGTTGGCACGAATCATCACGCTGTAATACTTATACATGCCGAAAGGCGAAAGGCTGGCCGAGAGGTTGAAGCAGTGCAAATCGCGCGAGATGGTGCAGGAGGTTTGCGTAACCTGCTTCGCCTGAAAGTCATAACCGGAGTTGAACGACATCGACCATTTGTTCGAAATCTTGATGTTTCCGCCGGCATTGAGCGTATGCGTGAAGCCATACGGATAGCGCATGCTGTGGCGGTTGATCGGCTTGGTTCTGTCTTCCTGAATGTAGAACGAGTAGCTGAGGTTGATCGACCACGGCATCTTGAACTCCTGATAGCCGTCGGAGTCGGCCTTGGCTTTTTCCACTTTCTTTTCCTGAAGAGCTCCGTCGCCTTCTTCGCCTCCGCCGTCGGGGGCATCGCTTCCGCCTTCTTCGGGGCGGGTTCCTTTCTTCTTGTCTTTGTCTTCTTTCTTGCCGAAGAGTTTCTTCCACGTGTCGTTATTCAGCGTGTAGCTGAATGAAGAATTGTAGCCCCTGAACCGGCCGAACCGGCCGTAAGACCATTCGGTGCGATCGCTGTCGACCACCTTTCCATCCTTGTCGAACGCATAGGCGTAAGTGGCGAACGAGGTGTTCAGGTTGAACGTGTAGCTCTTCGTCAGCTTGAGACGGAGAGACACGTTCATGTCGCTCCACGGGCGCACCTTGGCCGCCATGTTGTAGGACATGCTCACCCCGAACTCGTCGATAAGGCTGACTTTCTTGATGGAGTCGTTCTTGTCTTTGTATTTCATCTCCACGTTGTTCGATACGGAGAAGTTCACCGTCCCCGATCCTTCGCGCGAGGGCACGCCGTAGGATTGGCCGCTGTAAGGCGAGTAGTACCTCACCACTCCGTTGCGGTCGACGTATTCTTCCCAATACTTATCGAATGCCGGCGCTCCGCTCAGGCTGACCTGCGGCGTAAACACGTGGCGTATCTGTATTTCCTTCTTCTTCATGAAGAGCGGTTTGTACATGCCGTAGAGTTTGGTGCTCAGGCTGAGCGAAGCCGAATAGTTGTACACGCGGTAGAATCCGTTGATGGAGTCTTGCGACAAGGAACGCAGCCTGTCGCTGACGGGGTCGTAAAACTGGTTCACCTTGCGGGTGTACCACCGTTCGGTATAGTTGACCGAGGGCGACAGTTGCAGGTATTTGAAAAGCGTGAACGTGGCGCTGACGGGGATGTTGTGGTTCATGGCGTTTTCCCATCGGCTCAATCCGGATTTGAACAGCAGGTTGTCTTTCGTCTTAATGCTGTTGGTCAGACGTCCGGAGTAGCTCACCGAAATCTTTTCATACCAACGTTCGGCTCCCACGGGTTTCTTGCGTTTGAACGGATAGAAGCGGGTGAGGGCGATGTTGAGGTCGGGCAGGGTGACGGAAACGGACGAGTCGCGCATGGTTTGTGCGATGTTCGTGGTGGCCGAAAGCGTCAGCCCGATGTCGGGGAACGAGCGCGAATAGCTGATGCTCGAGGTTTTGGTGTTCTGTGTCAGCAGTTGCGAGTTGTAGAGGTTGCCGATGTTGGTTCGTTCGTAGCTGCTGGTGGAGAAGTTGACGCTGGCGGAGAATTGCGAATTGGGGCTGGCCTTGGCGTCTTGTCTGTGGCTCCATATAATTTTGAAGTCTTTCGACACGAGATAGTCTTTCAGTCCCTTATCGCCGGTTTTCGTCACCTGATAATCGGCCTGGAGCGTGCCCGAATAGCGGTATCGCTTGTTGTAGTTCGTCACCCCCGACAGTCTCCACGAACCTTTCGTGAAGATGTCGCCCGTCATCTTGAGGTCCATGTAGTCGCTGATGGCGAAGTAGTAGCCGCCTTCGCTGAGTCCGAAGCCGCGGCTCGAATCGTCGAGATAGGTCGGCATGATGAAACCCGAGGAGTAACTGCTCGAAAAGGGGAAGAAGAAGAAAGGAACCATGATGGGCAGCGGCACATCTTCCACCACGAGGTAGGCCGGCCCGGTGACCACATTTTTCTTCGGTCGCACCTTGGCGCGCGAAAGCTGGAGGTAGAAGTGAGGGTGGTCGTGATGGTCGCACGTGGTGTAACGCCCGTGTTCCATGAAGATTTCGTCGTTGGCTCCTTTTTTGGCTTTGCTGCCCACCACGTAGCCTTCGCCCTGCTGGGTCACGATGTCGGAAATGATGGCCCGTTTGCTTTTGAAATTATAGCGTATCTCTTTGGTGTCGTAGGCCGTTTCGCCTTCTTTGAAGACGGTTTTTCCCTGCATCACGCCCAGCGAGTCTTTCACGCCGTGGGCATGCACGGTTCCGCTGTCGAGGTTCATGGAAATGATTTCCGAGGCGAGTTCGATTTTCTGATAGTTCACTTTCCCGCTACCGTAGAGCGTGGCCGATCCGCCGACTTTGAACACGGTCGAGTCGTTCGACTCATAGATGACGGGGGCCTCGATGGGTTGGCGTTTGGGGCGCAGCGGCACGGAATCGGGGCGCAGCGTGTCGGCCGGCATGACGTCGCCCCGTCGCGAGAGGGGATCATTTTTCCGCGCCACCGTATCGGTCGCCGCCGTCGTCGTCGGGCGGTTGCGTTGAGCCGTCGCTTCGGCGGGCAACAGCAGGAAGAGTGTGAGCAGTATGTGTATCGTTATGTTTGCTTTCGATGGCGTCATGAACCAGTTGTTTACGCTTCGGAGTGCCAAAAGTACACAATCTTCATCAATAAAGCACCCCGCGGCGGCTTATTTAATTATTTTTATTCCGGCCTACAAAAAGAGTTTGCACCATTCGTCGAAACGCGTCAGGCTCTCGTCGCCGTGGCGTTCGATGCTCCTGCGGGCTTTTTCCACGGTCTTTTCCCGGTCGAGTTTCGACTTTGAAAAAAACTTGTCGGCAAAGCAGATGAGCTGTTCTTCCAAGCTGACGGGAATCATTTCGCGATGGGGCACGGGGAGGTTTCGCCCCACGATTTCGCGGAGCGACAATCCGGCTCCCGTATGGCGTTCGCACACCAGCGCATGGCGCGGATAGCCGGCTTCGCGCAGCAGGTCGGCACCCAGATAACCGTGGCAGATGTAGGGATACACGCCCGTGCAGCCTATGGTCGGAGCGTCGGTCAGGAAGATGCCCACGTCGTGCAGCATGGCGGCTTCTTCCACGAAAGCGAGGTCGAGCCGGAGTTCGGGATGGCGGGCGGCCAGTTGCAAGGCTTTTTGCGCCACCGACCGGCTGTGGGTCAGCAGAATGCGTTTTTGTTCATTGTCTTGGGGGTAGTAAGCGTCGATAAGGGCTAAAGGATTCATGGACTCCGAATGAAAGGGCACGAAACGGACGCGAAGGTGCGCGCCGACGGCCGGTTGGCAGAGCAAAGCTACGATAATTTTCGGATTTTTTTCTCTTCTCGGGGAGACAATGATTGTTTTTCTTCCTTCGAGCATCGTTTTTCCGTCGGAGCGTAAGGAACGTGCGGACTTCGTTGCGACGACCATGCCGTTGCCGCCAAGGCAAAGCTGCGTCAAATTCCGCACATTTTCCCATCTCATCCCTCACGCTTCAACCCCAGTCGCATGCGCCCTTGCACAAACCGGCGTTTTGTAAAGTTCTTTCAACACATTTAGCAAGGTCGGTTTCGGAATCGGCCGGGATTTCGACCCTCTCGAAAGCCGCATGGGAAGGGGCTTTCCGAAATGCGTGCACTTGACGTCTGAAATGCACGTGTCTGACGTCTGAAATGCACGTGTTTCAGACGTCAAGTGCACGTGTTTGACGCGCGAGTTGCGCGCATTTCGGAAAACCGGGGAAGCCGTGTAAAAAAAAAGAAAACGGCGAGGCGCGAGAAGAACGAATATCCCCGAAAAGGTGTATATGTTGCAAAAACGGGAATAAATGTCGCGCAAATCGTCGAAAATGTTACGCAAACTCCCGAAAATGTTACGCAAACCCCCGAAAATGTTACATCCGGTACACAAAGCATAGCATAGCATAGCACAGAAAAGCACAGCATAGAAAAGCATATCCCCCCTCCTTTCCTTACGTCAAGGAGGAGAGCGGGAGGAGGAAAAGGAAAAGGAAGGAAGATTGGGGTTTTGATTCAGAAGTTTGCCCGGGATGATTTGTCCGTTTCGAGGGGCCGACGTACCTTTGCCGCATCATTCAACCCGAAAAGACCGATGAAGACCGAAGAGCTGAATCATACCCGCTACCGCATCGAGCGCATGGACTGTCCCTGCGAGGAGCAACTCGTCCGCATGAAGCTCGAATCGATCGACGGCATCCGCCGACTGGAGTTCGATCTGCCCAACCGCACGCTCGACGTGTGGCACTGCAACAGCGAGACCACCGTCACCGAAGCCCTGCATACGCTGAACCTGAACACCGTCTTGTCGGATTCCGCTCCCGAGGCCCCGCTTCCCGAAGCCGCCGCGGACGACGACAGCCAACGACACGTGCTGTGGGCCGTGCTCGGCATCAATGCCGCGCTGTTCCTCGTCGAAGTCGTCTCCGGACTGCTCGCCCGCTCCATGGGTCTGGTGGCCGACAGCCTCGACATGCTGGCCGATGCCGCCGTCTACGGCATGAGTCTGATGGTGGTGGGCACGGCCGTGGCTCGCAAAAAGAAAGTGGCTCGCCGGAGCGGACGCATCCAGATGGCACTCGCCCTATGGGGACTGTTCGAAACATTCCGACGCTTCGTCGGAACGGAGCAGATGCCCCGCTTCGAAGCCATGATAGGCGTTTCGCTGCTCGCGCTCATCGCCAACGCCGTCTGCCTGTGGCTGTTGCACCGCACCCGGAGCACGGATGCCCACATGCGTGCCAGCCTCATCTTCTCGGCCAACGACGTAATCATCAACGCCGGGGTCATCGTGGCGGGCGGTCTGGTATGGTTATGGGGAAGCCGATGGCCCGACCTCGCGGCGGGACTGGTCATCTTCGGCATCGTGCTGCGGGGAGCCGTGCGTATTATGAGATTAGGGAAGGAATAGAGAAAAGCAGGAAAATATCCCATAAACGGTGTAAGTCAGTTCAATGGCGTATGAAGACGCTTCCGGATATGAAAATTTCTCTATTCAAAAAACTCTCATTTTGATTGAGAATCTTATTTCACAGATACAGTTTCTACTCTTTTCTCAAAACAGTTTACTAAATCTTATTTGCTCATTTTCGAAAAAAGATGCCATAAAATTTGTCTATCACAAATATTGTTCGCAAATTTACGAACAAAAAAAAAGACAATAAGTAAGAAAAAGCATAGAAGTGGAAGAGAAACAGTACACAACAGAGCAGGAACAGATTGCTCGGTTTGCCAAAGCAATGGGACATCCGGCACGGATGGCTATTCTTGCTTTCTTGGCAAAACAAGATAGTTGCTTCTTCGGTGATATTCACGAAGAACTGCCTATTGCTAAAGCAACCGTTTCGCAGCATTTGAAAGAATTGAAAGAAGCTGGCTTAATTCAGGGGGAAATAGAAACGCCCAAAGTCCGGTATTGTATAAACCGGGAGAACTGGGAACTTGCCCGAAAATTGTTTGCAGCTTTTTTAGGGGACTGTAAATGTAAAGGTACATCGTGCTGTGAATAGCAGTACCTTTTTTTTTGGAATAATTGTTCGTAGTTCTACGAACTACGATTGTTATATTAACTTTAAAGTAGAATGACAATGGAAATTAAAGTATTAGGAACTGGGTGTTCAAGCTGTAAAGCCTTGTACGAAACTACCAAACAAGCTATTTCAGAATTAGGTTGCGATGCAACCCTTATCAAAGAGGAAGATTTATTGAAAATCATGGAGTATAACATTTTAGGGCTTCCGGCTTTGGTGATTGACGAGAAAGTCGTATCAGCCGGGAAAAAGTTATCCCTTGCAGAAGTGAAAGAGTTGATAACCAAATAAAAATGAACTATGAGAAAATTATTTTATCTACTGATTGCAACGCTGGTCTTAGTTTCCTGTGGTAACGGTTCAAAGAAAAAGACCGGAGAAAACCAAGCGGAAGAAATACAGTCTAACCGCATAGAGGTTCTTTATTTTCATGGAGCGCAACGGTGTATCACTTGCCGGGCGATAGAAACAAATACAGTAACCCTTTTGGATAGCCTTTATTCAAAAGAAAAAGCAGACGGTAAAATTATCTATAAAGTGATAGATATTTCAAAGAAAGAAAATGAAGCGATTGCAGACAAGTACGAAGTTACATGGTCGTCTTTGTTTGTAAACGGCTGGAAAGACGGCAAAGAGAATGTAAACAACATGACCGAGTTTAGTTTTTCCAATGCGAAAAATGCACCGGACAAGTTTAAAGAGGGAATTAAAAGCAAGATTGACGAATTGTTAAAACAGTTGTAAGATGGATTTTCTTCAATCGCTATTAGATAACAGTTCTATTCCTGCTATTACAGCTTTTATATTGGGGATTTTAACGGCGGTCAGCCCGTGTCCGTTAGCGACCAACATAACGGCAATAGGATTTATCAGTAAGGACATAGAAAACCATCACCGGATATTTATAAACGGATTGCTTTATACTTTCGGCAGAATAGTAAGCTATACGGTTCTTGGCTTTATCCTTATCCCTATTCTCCGTGAGGGAGCAAGTATGTTTATGATTCAAAAAGCCGTAAGCAAGTACGGGGAAATGCTGATTGCTCCGGCGTTAATCATCATTGGAATATTTATGCTCGATATAATAAAACTCAATCTACCGAAAATCAATATCGGCGGTGAAAGTTTGAAAAAGAGGACTAAAGGCGGTTGGGGGGCTATGCTATTGGGTATTTTATTCGCCCTTGCTTTTTGTCCTACCAGTGGAGTATTTTATTTCGGTATGCTTATGCCTTTGTCAGCAGCGGAAACGGGTGGGTATCTCTTACCTGTAATTTACGCTATTGCTACGGGATTACCCGTAATCCTTGTTGCATGGATTTTAGCGTACAGTGTTGCCGGACTGGGTAAGTTTTATAACCGGATGCAAATATTCGAGAAATGGTTTCGCAAAATAGTTGCCATCCTCTTTATTGCGGTAGGAATTTATTATGCAGTAGTTTTTTATCTATAAATAAACATAGAGTATCATTTTAAATAAAAACAGTATGAAAAAGATAGAAATTTTCGACCCGGCAATGTGTTGCCCTACGGGTCTTTGTGGAACAAATATTGACCCTGAATTAATGCGTATTGCGGTTGTTATTGAAACATTGAAGAAACAGGGTATCATCGTTACCCGTCACAATTTACGTGACGAACCGCAAGTATATGTAAGTAATAAAACAGTAAACGAGCATCTGCAAAAACATGGGGCGGATGCACTGCCTATTACTTTAGTGGACGGCGAAATCGCCGTTTCAAAAACCTACCCTACCACCAAACAAATGAGTGAATGGACAGGTGTCAATTTGGATTTTATGCCAGTAAAATGAGTATTCACCGGCTAATTATATCAAGATGAATACATTCAATTTGTCAGATATAGATTTGACGAAATACCTTTTCTTCACCGGAAAGGGAGGTGTAGGAAAAACTTCGATTGCTTGTGCTACTGCGGTAGGCTTGGCAGATAATGGAAAGAAAATACTGCTTATCAGTACAGACCCGGCTTCAAACCTGCAAGATGTGTTTAATCAAACACTGAACGGACACGGCACGGATATTCAAGAAGTACCCGGCTTGACGGTCGTTAATCTCGACCCGGAACAAGCCGCAGCCGAATACAGGGAAAGCGTTATTGCTCCTTTTCGGGGACAACTGCCCGAAAGTGTAATTCAGAATATGGAAGAACAACTTTCAGGCTCTTGTACGGTAGAAATTGCGGCTTTCAACCAGTTTTCCGATTTTATCACGGATGCCGATAAAGCAAAAGAATACGACCATATTATCTTTGATACAGCCCCCACGGGACACACGTTGCGAATGTTACAACTGCCATCAGCGTGGAGTACATTTATTAGTGAGAGTACGCACGGTGCATCTTGCTTAGGTCAATTATCCGGTTTGGAAGAACGGAAAGGTATCTATAAGCAGGCAGTTGAAACACTTTCGGATGCAAACGCAACCCGCTTAGTATTGGTTAGCCGTCCTGAAATCGCACCATTAAAAGAAGCCGCCCGTTCTTCACATGAATTGCAATTACTGGGAATTAAAAACCAGCTATTGGTAATCAACGGACTTTTGCTGCAATCAGATGAAGCCGATAACGTATCGAAACAGATATATGACAGGCAGCAAAATGCCCTGAAACAGACCCCTGCGGAACTGCTGGAATATCCGTCTTATTATGTTCCTTTACGGTCATACAATTTATCTAATATTGCAAATATCCGCCGGATGCTTTACAATGATAATTTAACAAATGATGCTAATTATCAGCGGATTACCGATGCCAAAGGGATGGATGAACTGGTAAACGACCTCTATCAATCAGGAAAAAGGGTTGTTTTTACTATGGGAAAAGGCGGCGTGGGAAAAACCACTTTAGCCACTGAAATAGCCCTGAAATTAACAAAACTGGGTGCAAAGGTGCATCTTACCACCACTGACCCGGCAAACCATCTGAATTATAACCTTGCTGTTCAGGCTGGCATTACGGTAAGCCGGATTGATGAAGCGGAAGTGTTGGAAGCCTATAAAAACGAGGTTCGCAGTAAAGCTGCGGAAACAATGACTGCCGAAGATATGGAATATATAGAGGAAGATTTACGTTCACCGTGTACGCAGGAAATTGCAGTATTCCGGGCTTTTGCTGAAATTGTCGATAAAGCAGAAAATGAAGTCGTAGTAATTGACACCGCACCTACCGGACACACTTTGTTATTGCTGGATGCAACGGAAAGTTACCATAAAGAAGTACAACGTACACATGGCGACACTCCCGCTTCCGTAAGAAAGCTGTTACCACGTTTGAGAAACCGGCAGGAAACAGAAGTCGTTATTGTGACCCTGCCCGAAGCAACACCCGTATTTGAAGCCGAACGTTTGCAAATGGATTTACAACGTGCCGGGATTAATAATAAATGGTGGGTTGTGAATGCTTGCTTGTCATTAACAGACACCGAAAATTCTTTCTTGCGGGCAAAGGCGCAAAATGAATTGGTTTGGATTAAGAAAGTAGAAGAATTGTCAAAGGGAAATGCTGCCCTGATAGCTTGGAAAAATAACTAAAAACATGAAGATTTTAATTCTTTGTACAGGGAATAGCTGCCGCAGCCAAATGGCACATGGCTTTTTACAATCATTTGACAATAAACTGGATGTCTTTTCAGCAGGAACAAAACCTGCTGAAAAGGTTAATCCGATGGCGGTAAAGGTTATGGATGAAATGGGTATAGATTTAACCCACCATACC
>JBHAEN010000266.1:0-4509 GCA_041855645.1 Bacteroides sp.
GGGATTTCGCCCCTCTCCAAAGCCCCTTCCCATGGGGCTTTCCGAAATGCGTGCATTTGACGTCTGAAACACGTGCATTTCAGACGTCAGACACGCGCATTTCAGACGTCAAGTGGGCGCAGTTGTCGCGTGAATTGCACGTGATTCGGAAATCGAGGGAAAACATGTAAAGAAAAGAGAGCATCGGAAGTGAATCGGGGCAGGCGGAAAAACGCTCAGGCGGGGATTTGTTTTTCCTCAAAAAAACGGATAGGCTCATTGTCGGCATGGGGAAAACAGAGGCTCTATGCTTTTTAGCGGATGGCCCTGATTTTTCAATGCCGATGAATCGATGATGTGGAAAAACAAAGAAGGCATCCGTTTCGGACACCTTCTTTAACCGTGTTTCGAGTTCTCTTTCCCGACGTACCCTCCGTGCTCCCGAGGCTCGGTTTATGATGCGCTACGGATAGCATCCCTCCACCAGAGCGTTGAGGTAGACTTCGAGATTGGTGTAAGACTTGCTGAGTTGGTATTTCGCGCCGTCGGCGGAGTCGGCCGGGTTGAGGCCTTTGCTTTTCTCCCATTCGTCGGGAATACCGTCGCCATCGCTGTCGGCCGGAGCCGTTGCGGATGAATAGACAGGCCAGCCGCCCACATCTTGTTGCGAGTCGATGATGCCGAACGTGCCGCCTTTGGAGCCGGTGTAGGTGTAAGTGCCTTCTTCGGTTTCCTTTACGATGCGGGCATCCACGGCGTCGCGCTTCAGCGAAGCTCCGGCGTGCTTCAGCACGTCGCGATAAGCGGCATCGGCGGTCTGTGTGAAGGATGCGGCATCGGTGCTGACGACGAACTCCGTCTGCGCATACAGATTCGTTTCGCTTCCGCCGGGATAGGGCTGATTGTTGGCTTTCGGTTGCAACCCCGTCCGGTTGTCGTTGTTCACCGCCGCAATGAGCGATTGGTAGGCTGCGCGAAGATGGGGCGAAGTGCCGTCGAAACGATTGTCTTTCAGGTGGAACACGCCCAACGTGCCGATGACGTTCTTCTCCTTTCCGTCGTCCGGATTGGGCGAGACGATGCGGTTCACCACGGACTTCTTGGCATCGGTTGCCGCTCCGGGCTTGTAGTAGTTGGCCACGAAATTATAGCTTCCGCCCTCGCCGCCGTAGCTTCCGTCGGCGGCTCCCCAGTTGTAGAACACGTTGTTCCTGATATCCGTCTTCTCGTTCTCGGGCAATCCGGTGTAGCGGCTTCCGCAAAGTCGGGGAGTGCGGTTGAGGTGGTGCGCCATCAGGTTATGGTGGAACGTGGCGGGCGTACCGCCCCAGATTCCTCCGTAGCCATGGCTTCCCTTGGGGTGAATGGAGTTGCAGAGGCTTTCGGCAATGATGCACCACTGCATGGTGAAATGCGCATTGTCGTAGAAAGAGGCACACTCGTCCGTGCTCCAGCTCATGGAACAGTGGTCGATGATGATGTTCTTCTGCTCGCGTCCCCAGATGGCATCGGCATCCTTGGTGGTGGCTCCTGAGGCCGTTTCGTCGCCCAAGCGGAAGCGCAGGAAGCGGATGATTACTTGATCGGCACTGACCTTCACGGGAAATTTCTTGATGCAGATGCCGTCGCCCGGTGCGGTTTGTCCGGCAATGGTGAGATTACCCTCCTTGATGTTCAGTTCGCTTTGCAGCTCGATGATGCCGCCCACAGCGAACACCACGGTGCGCGCTCCTTTTTGGCCGACTGCCCAGCGGAGCGTGCCTTCGGCTCCGTTGTCGGCCAATGAAGTCACCGTATAGACCGCTCCCTCGGCTCCGCCCTTCGTGAAGCGTCCGGCGCCGAAAGCCTGCGGGAAGGCGGCTATCGTGCTGCGGTCGGGGGCGGCGTGAGTGGTCAGTGTGTCCGGAGTTTGGGAGTTGTCGGGATTATCGGGGTTGACGATCGGAGTTTCTTTTTCTTCTTCCTGCGGAGAGTCTTTCGAGCAGGCGGAAAAAAGGAGCAGTGCCATGCAGGCAATTTTCAGTCTGAGTGTAAACATGGTGTATGTGTGGTTAGCGTGAAAAACAGAGCGCGGACGAGGCATGGGCAATAATGCCATGCTGCTGCGTCCGCGCCTTATCTTTTATGTTACGAGGTCACTGCCATCATTGTACGCCGATTTGTTCGTCGATCAATGTTTGGTTGCCCACGGTCAGGTTGCCGTTTTCGGGATCCGCGAATTGCGGGTCGAGTTGGTAAACCGTTCCGGTGTCGGTTCCGTCTACGAATTTAGCCGCTTCGTGATAGTCGTTGTTCGCCATTTCCGCTATACCGGTATCTGCGTGTTTCTTGTTGGCCGTCGTTTGAGCGACAATGTTCTTGTTGAAATAAACTTGATTGTCCTTGAAACGAAGATAGAGCAAACGCTTTCCTTCACCGACAGAACGGTAGAACACGTTATTCTCTACGCGCAAAACAATAGGGCTCAAGGCGTCGGCAGTGAATGACGCCGACGAATTGTCAATACGGAAAAGGTCGCGCGTGGTGGCACATCTGGCAACGATGTTATTGCGGAATGTTATGGAAGGCGAAACGGCTTGGCGCAAGTCGAAGAAATCACCGCCGCTGCAAACGATGTCGCCGAAATGGCAGTTCTGTATCGAAATCGATTCGATCAGTGCCTTCACGTTGGCGTAGAAGAATCCTTTCGTGTAGTTTCTGAACTCACAGTTTTCGATGGACACAGCTCCGAAATGATAATCGGTTGCCGCTTCGTAAACAATGGCCTGATCACCCGTTGAGCCGGTTCCGTCCATGACGATATTGGTCATCGTGAGTCCCGCGCCGGCCTGCATGCGGATAATGGTTGTTTTGAGTATCGGCTTTTGCGTCACTTCAAGGGCGGCCAGCGTCAGCGTTTTCTTGACTTCGAGTTTAGCCACTTCATACGTTCCGGGGTTGAGTGCCAGTATGGCTCCGTCTTCGGCATTGGCCAGGGCGGAAGTCAGTTCTTCGGCATTGGCGATTTGTATGGCACCGCCCAAATCGCGCAGCGTGGTGAACGTCACCGTGCCCCTTGCTTTGGCATCGTTGTAGATGGTGGCCGTGTAAGTGGTCAGTTCGGTGAGTCCGGTCAGTGTGGCCGATTGGTTGGCTATTTCGGTTTCCGTCAGCGTGTGGTTGATGTCGCCGGGCGTCAACACGATTTTCGTCACGGGGTTTCCGTTGGCGTTCCAGCGCAGGGTTACGCTCGCGGCTGCGATGTCGGCGGCATCGACGGTGTTGAAAATCTGCTCGTCGCCCGTGGTTGCGGCAATCTCCGTCCATTTGGAATCGTTGATGTCAGTTCCCGTGGCCTTTATCCGGATGAGGAATTTCGTGCCTCCCTGCAATGAACTTACGGTGTACGAATGGGTCGTGATGCCTTCGATGGTGCGGACGGCCGTTCCTTCGGCCGTTTCTCCTTCGTAAATCTCGACGGTGTATGCCTTCGCTCCGGGTACGGCTCGCCATTCCAGCTCCACGTTGACGCTGTTGCGAATACGTGCACTCAGTTCGGTGGGCGATAACAAACGGCTCAGAGAGAGTTCGTGAATCTCGTCGACGTCGCCGCATGCGGTGATGCAAAGTCCTCCCGTCAGCAAAACGGCGCCGAGGAAAGCGGTATATAGAAATTGTTTTTTCATGAGTCTGTTTTTCTTTTACGGAATTTAATTGTACCACGTATAGTTCTCTAATTTCTTATTGGCGTCGAGGTTGAATTGGAAGATCGGCCAATACATGTAGAGGTCGGGGTCTCGCAGATAGATGCTTTCTATCTTTTCGTCCTTCAGCGTGCTTGTACTGAACCACTGCGTGCGCGCACCGGTCGAGTTCTGGCTGACAAATTCGTAGCCCGAAGGATTCTCCTGCGTTTCGCCGTGATTCAAACCGTAGGTTTGCAAGGCTGTCTTCTCATACGTTTTGCCGTCGGCGCCTGCACTGTAATCCACCATATTATAATAGATATAAGCGTTCAGGTCGCTGTATTCGCCCTGACGTTCGCGCAAGCGATACATTTTGGCTTTGGCCTCATTCAGTTTTGTTTTCAGCAGATTCCAGCGTATGAGGTCGGCCTTACGAAGCATCTCGCCGCAGAACTCGAAGGCGCGTTCATCCACAATGGCATCGAACATGGTTTGTTTGCTGACGCTGGCGGCGGTGATGTATTGGCTGACTTCCGTTGTCCAGTCGGCACTGTCGAAAGCGCGTTCGCGTATTTTGCGCAGATAAGGAGCGGCTGCGGCGGGACCGTTGAGTTCGTTTTCCAGCTCGGCGCGCATCAGGATGACGTCGGCGTAGCGCATGTAGACTTTGTTGATGCCGTCGTCCGAACCTTTGATTCGGCGATTCATCCATTCGTAACGCATCTTGCCGAAATACCATTTATCCAGCGAAGACAGTTGCTGTACGGCAGGATTCGCCTTGCTCCATTCGTAGGACACGCAGGTCACGTCGCGGCGTTTATCCTTGACGGAATAATCGAAAAATACGGGAGGAGTGGGGCCTACC
>JBHAEN010000267.1:0-5142 GCA_041855645.1 Bacteroides sp.
CAAAACGAAAAAATCGTTTTTGCAAAAACGACGCCTTTTTTGTTGAAAAAGCGATTTTTCGGCATCGAAAAAAAGATCCGTATTTTTTACTACAAGAGGGAAGACGCGAACGAAAACCGGGCAAAACCGATAAAATAACCCGACAAACACACCGAAGGGAAAAGGATTTACACGAGATGCGCTCCAAGCACTTTTTCGCAGACGATGTGCGGATGCGCCGGCAAACGAAAGGGGCGCGTCATCCCTCTTCAGCGGACGACGCGCCCCCATACGCCGGGATGAACCGGCTCAGACTCAGAACCAGAGCGAACCCGATTCGGCGTTCTTTTCGCCTTCGACGTTGAAAAGATAAGCCTCATAAGCAGCCTCATTGCTGATGTTGTAGGCTTCGGCAATGGTGCGCACGATTCTCTTTTCAAAATCCTCCAATTCGTCATAAGAAGAACCGTTGAGTTGGATTTTCAGTTCTTCGGTCAGCGAGTAGCAGGCCATGACGGGCACGGTGATGTCCACATCCCAATGCGCCGAAGCGAGCTGCGCCTTCGAGGGTTCGTAATAGGGCGAGGTCGCTCCGTCGGTGAATTTCGATGCGGTGGCGTGCATCAGCCGAATCCTCAAATCGAATGTCTTCCGGTCTTTTCGGAACTCGAAGAAACCTTTGAAACCGATGGGGTTCTGCGGAGTGAAGTATTCGGCCGAGCTGGAGCTTTTCTCGTTGGTGCGATAAGTGCTGCCCACGAGTCTGGCTCCCGTGTTCAGGGTTTTGTTCCACGGGTCGGTATCCATGTAGACGTATTTGAAGACGTCTTGCGTGTTCTTGTCGTTTTCCTCGGCCACGCCCTCTTTCGTGGGTTTTACGTTGTGGGCGGTGAAGAAATGCTGATGCTTTTGGTCTTCTCCGTCTTCGACGAAATCGCCCGTGATATCATTGCCGTTCTTGTCGTAGTAGGCAATCCACAACCCGTAGGCCGATTGCACGTCGGGGGTTCCCGTTTTCACGCGAAACATGCGTTCGCTGTCTTCGGCTATCGTCCACTTTCCGTCCACCCGCTTGAGCGTAATCTGCTGTACGGCCTTCATGTATTGCTGATCCTTGACGTCGGCATCCTGATGGAACTTGACCCCGTGAAAGTGTCCGGCGGCCAGGGTAAGAACAGCCTTTTCCGCCTCTTCGTCCCCTTCTCCGCGATACGCCTTCAGGGCTTTCTTGGCGGTCAGTCCCAAGCCTTCGGCAATGGCGGTTATGATGCGCTTTTCGTTGTCTTTGAGGTCTTCGTAGGCCACGTCTTTACCCGAGATCCAAGCCTTGGTTTCTTCTTCGGCATAGAGCACCGTCACGGGGATGGCCATCTGCACGTCCCAGTGGTCGCCGGCTTTCTGCGCACGCGAGGGCGCATAATAGGGCGAGGTTTTGCCGTCTTTGAATTTAGACACACGGGCATGCATGAGTTCGATGCCCAAGGTGAAATTCTTGCGGTTCTTGCCGAAAGCGAGTGCCCCTTTGAATCCGATGGGGTTGCTGTCGCCCGTCACCGCGGCTCCCGCCTGATCCCACGGAGTAGTGTCCAGATAGGTGTAGGCGAACATTTTCGACGGGTCGGCATCGTCTGCTTCGGTCTGTCCCGACGGGAATGCCCGAACGTTTTTCGGGATGAAAAAATGCTGGTGGATCTGATCCTGATTGTTTTCGACAAACTGTCCCGTAATGTCCTTACCCGACTTGTCGTAGTAACGAATGGTCAGTCCGTAGGCAACCTGATGCCCGGGCGTGCTGCCAAGCACCCGGAACGACGTGGCGCTTCCTTCGGCGGGAGCCCATCCCGTGCCGGCCTGCAATTCGTAGGTGACGGTTTGTTTGTCGGGAAGGAGTTCGTCGTGATGGTGCTCTTCGCGGGCGGCTTCGTGCTCATGCTCTTCTTCGGCCGTGAAGACAGTTCCGTTGAGCGTGCCTTTGGTCAGCACGACCACGGCTTTGGCCGGATCGCCGTGGTCTTTGTGCAAGGTTTCGTCGATGGGCGTTTCCGGATCGTTACTGCACGCAGAAAACGCAAGGCTCATGCCGAAAGCCATCGGCAGAGCGAAAAAAAGGAAAAGGTTCTTTTTCATTGTAATGAAATGATAATGGTTGATGAAATGAAATGTACTGAATTAAAAATCCCAGATAATCATGAAACGCACATCGCGTCCGGCATCGTGGGCGTAATACCTGAACCGGTTGGTGTACTCCTTATAGGCCTTGTTGAACAGATTGTCCGAATCGACCGAAAGCGTCAGTTTCCCGCCGCGCTTCAGGGCGAATGTCGTTCCGGCTTCCAGTCCGAACAGATGATAAGCCGGGGGCGAATAGGGAATCAGATCGGACGCCGGATCGAAACGTTCCTGTTTGGCCACATACTTATGGCGGGCACGCAGATACGTGCCGCGAAACCCGCCCCGGTCAGAGAACGTGTAGCGCAACGACTGCGAAGCCCTCAGCGAGGGAATGTAGGGCAGATAACGCCCCGTGTGCCGCTCGTTCACCCAAATCATGCTTCCCCCGGCTTCATACGTCAACCGGGCGGAGGGAGTCCACGTCAGTTCGGCGTCGACTCCGCGGAAGAACGCCCCCACCTGCCGGTAGGCAAAGACGGGATACGTGCCCGAAATGACGGTCATGTATTCCTGTGTCGGTTCGTCGTAGATGAAGTTGTCGACCCATTGCAGATAGCCGTCGACCGACAAGGCGAATGACGGACTGTCGAAGCTGACGGAAGTTATCCACTTCGTACTTCGTTCGGATTTCATGTCGGCCTTGCCCACCATGTAGATGCCCGAAGCGTGATCGAGCCCGTTGCTGTATAGCTCATACACGTGCGGCGCCCGCCAAGCCATGCCGAGGTGAGAAACCAACCGGAGATTCTCCGTGGGAGCGTAATGCCCGCCGACGTTGTACGTCACGTTCGAGAAATGACGCTTGCCGCCGTAAGGACGGCTGTATGCATCGATTCCCGCCGCATTCATCTGCTGATAATCGAAACGGACACCCGCTTCGGCTCCCCATGATTCGCGCGTGTACTTCTGCAAGGCGAAGACACCGGCATTGTGTTGCGTATAGTTGGGAATGACGGGAACGACACCCGTGCCCGCACGGTTCGCATTGTCGGTATGGCTGTGAAACACACCCGCGTCCGTACGCCAATGGCCGGCATAGGAATGTTTCCAGTCCGCATCGAACTGCGAGGCGCGAAGGTCGAGACTGAGCGAGGGGATGTGCGACAGGTTGTTGCGGCGCTGATGAAACTCGTCGCGGTGATCGGTCTGATAAGCGTATCCGACGGTCAGCGTGCTCCGATTCGGGAAACGGTAGAAACCTTCGGCACGGGCAATCTGATGCGTCACCTCCTGATACGGGTAGTCGATGTGTCGCGTGAATGGCTCGATTTCTACCGGCTGACCGATGGCGATCCGTTCTTTCAGCAACTCCACATTACCTCCCTGCGCAGTGTACAATACGCCGAGACGAGTGTGATAGCGGCTGTAAAACAGCTCCACGCCGTAATTTCTCCTGCGGTAACCCGCTGCGGCGGAGAAGTCGGCCTCGCGCATGCCCGTATTGTTCAGCAGATAATCGGCCGTAGAGCGATCGCCGCCATTGATGTACGTACCTTGCACGCGCCACGCCAATTCGGGGAGAGCGTTCAGGCTGCCGTCGGCAAAACCGGTGAGTGCATAGCGGCGGCCATTGGTGCCGTAAAGAGCAGACACGCTGCCCTTCACCGTCTGCCGGGCATAGGGCAGGGCCCGCGCATCGAGACGGATAACTCCGCCCAAGGCATCCGATCCGTAGCGAACGGCTTCGGCCCCTTTGATGACACTGACGCTGCCGGCATTGTTCATGTCGATTTCCGGAGCATGATCATCGCCCCATTGCTGCCCTTGCTGCCTCACGCCGTTGTTGACGATGAGGATGCGATGGCTGTACATCCCGTGAATGACGGGTTTCGCCACGGTAACGCCGCTCTGTATCGTGCTCACGCCCTTCACCTCTTCAAGCGAAGAAGCAAGGTTGCTGCCCAGATTCCGGCGGATGTCAAGCTCGGAAAGCTCCTGATGAACCGTGCTCAGCGAAGGGACATTCTTTCGTCCGCTCACGACCACCTCTTCCAGCTGCCCGACATGGGCAACCACCGAGAGCCGGTATGGCTGACGTTCCCTGAAGGCCGATGCGGCAATCTTCCGGGTGGCATATCCCACGCACTGTATGCTGAGCGTGTCGGCAGTCAGCCGATCGGCGGGAAAAACGCAGCGTCCCGTCAGCGAAGTGACGTAATGCCCTCCTCCGGTATGGACAACGGCGTTGGGAATGCCTTCGTTCGTTTCTTTATCGGTCAGTATCAATTCGAGTGTCTTCTCCGGATGCGCCTGCGCAAAGACGGGCACGACGGGAGAGGACACGACGAATGCTATATACAGGCCGTATATATGAGTTCTTTTTTTCATACGTGTCGACTTGGGAAAAATGACGGCAGAACCGATTCTCTCCTTTCTCCGGCGGAGAAAGAAAAGCTACGGACGCTGCATGGACGAACTACACCCAAGGGTATAGAACGACATCATGCCGGGCATGGCCGAGGGGGTCTGCCTAAACCAAAAAGAAAGAGGGAGACGGATGCTCCGTCCGGGTGCGGGGAGGCGCACGAAGAAAGACGGAGAAACAGTTGCCGGCGACGCCTTCTTCTTCGCGAACGGGACGTTCGACGGAACTTACGCTGATTTGGCAATGAAATTCGATAGTGTCTGCCTCGGTGAAAGCCGAGAGCGTGAAGAAGCAAATGTCGCAATGGTGCGCCGGTGCGGCATCCCCGTCCGAGTGGCCTTCGTGCTCACAACAGGAAGGCGTGTCGTGGAAGTGCGTGGCTTTCACAACAAACAGCGGCATGAGTACCCCAAAAAGCATCCATGCGACAAGAATCCTCGCCTTTTGCCGGCGGTGTCCTGCGGTTTGCCTCATCACTCGTTAAGGAATGGCGATACAAAAATAGGTATTGCGTTATCCTTTCGCAATACCTATTCGTCGGTATTTAGGTTTAATAAAGCATTTCTATTCTCCTTTCACATATTGTGTCGGAGTTATGCCGACAACGTTTTTGAACGACCGCACAA
>JBHAEN010000268.1:0-4327 GCA_041855645.1 Bacteroides sp.
CTCAACTCGCCCGGTGGCAATAGCCCTTACCACGGTGACGGTTTTTTCCTCCCCTCGCAAGATCTCATCAATGCTTATCAAACGGACGAGAAAGGTCTGCCCGTATTCGATTACCAATCTTACCCCGACTATGCCACGGTGACCTTCATCGACGAGACCACTCAGACGCTGAGTAATACGGAACCCACCGTTGATCCACGCCTTGACTTCGTGGTAGGTCGCCCCACCATCACTTATAAGACTTATCCGGAAACTCCCTGTCAGTCGTGGGTACGCGATCGTGGCGTGTACGGTCATAACTGCGTCAAGCGTTTTTGGGTGTCGCCCGAATCACCCGATATGTTCCAAGGATGGCCATGGGGCGCTTCAGAGCTTAACTGGAAAATCATCCGTTACGCCGACTTGTTGCTCTACAAGGCCGAAGCATTGATAGAGATAGGAGAAAATTTGGATGAAGCCCGCCAACTTATCAATCGAGTCCGCGAACGTGCCATGAACAGTGTGTATGTGAAAGACTTCAATGACTCCACAAAGGATGCCGCCAACTACAATATCGGTCTCTATCCTTCCGACGGATGGACACAGGATTATGCCCGTCAGGCCCTCCGCACCGAGATGCGCCTTGAGAAAGCTCTCGAAGGTGAGCGCTATTTTGATTTGGTTCGCTGGGGAGTTGCCAAAGAGGTGATGACCGCCTACTTCCAAGCCGAAAAAGACAACCGAATCTACTATCAGACTGCCACCTTTGAGGCCGGCGAAGAATACTTTCCCATCCCTGTGGCACAATACAATTTCTCTCTTGGGAAATATACGCAGAATCCGGGTTATCCTACATTTAAGTAAGATATGCCAAATGATATCGGGTTAGGTATAATAATGGTAAGCAACAATCGGTAAAAAGATTGTCGGGAATTACAAAAAAGGAGTAAGGCAGATTTCTACCTTGCTCCTTTGGGTATTATATAGGCCATCGTGATATGCTCTATTTTTATTTATAATGTTTGTCGGCGTACTCCGAATGCCGACAGGTTATCGTCTGAACATCGAACACTTCGGATGTCGGAAACGGCCGCTTCGGAAAATGACATTACAGACTCGCACCTCCTCGCCCGAAAAAGCATATCATCCTTTTTCAATAAATCCCAAGGGGCTGAACCGAAGCAGAAGTTTCGATACAGCCCCTTCTTTCTTTAAGGACAATGCGTTGTTTATGCGCTTGGGCGTACTTTTTATCGGCGACTGCGGCTGCTGCCTCTTTCCGGCTGTTCGGACGATGAACTGCGCGTGGCACCTTCGGAACGTCTCGAAGAACGTGTTTCACTGCTTCGGTCTACGTTTTCGCGTGTCGTCGGCCGGCTTTCAACACTTCTCGTTTCGCTTCTGACGGGAGTCGACGTGCTTTCTCCGCGGCGCGACCGGGTAGGTTCGGCCGTTGAGTAACTGTTGCGGCTGTCTTCACGGCTACGGGTGCTTTCCGAACGGGGCACGGTGCGCGTGTTGTCCCGGCTGTAACTGTTGTATTCTCGCGTCCGGCTGTTTTCTCTTGTGTTCGGCGTGTTGTAGCTACGCGTAGACGATGAGTTGTTGTATCGGTTATAGTCTCTGTCACGTTGCTGATATGAGTCGTAACTTCTGCTTCGGGTGTTGTAATTTACGTCATCCCTTCGCATCGACCGATGATTTTCGGGGCGGACATTGCTGTTCGCACGGAATCGTATCGTTCCGAAATCGGAAGAACGGTAAGAGTTGTAACGTCTGCTTGAACGCACGGAGTAGGGCGAACTGTAATGGCGTATTTCCGTGTGACGATTCCGATAGTAGCTTACACCGTTGTAATACCGTCTGTAATTTCCACCGTTATACGTGCTGTAATGGTGCGGCACATCGTAATAGAAGACTGTCCTGTCGGGATAGTACGAATAGATGCGGTAGCTCCAGTAACGTCCGTCGGAAACGTACAAGGGGCGATAGAAGTAGTCGGCACGAATGAATCGGCGATACTGCGAGTCGCTCAACACCCAACGGAGGTCGTCGTTGCGCCGGTCGAGGGCTTCATAGTAGGCTTCAAGTGCCCATTCGTATCCGTACACGACATCTTCCATGAGGTCACTGACGGCATAGATGAAATCGTAGTTGATTTCGTAGAGGTCGTTGTACTGGCGGTTCGATAACCGGAGTTCGTAGGCCATCTTATCGGTAAGGAAACGCGTTTCTTCGCGTATGCTTGCCGGACTTATGCTCATGCTTGCCGTTGCGGTCGTGGCAATGAGGCTGGTGCAACTCGTGAGGGTTGCAAGTGCCAGGATGTAAAGTATTCGTTTCATAATTCGTTTGTTTTTAGTTATCGGATCATTATTTGTTTGTGGTTTTCGCTTGTCGGTTCTGAGGCGATACGTCTTTCTCTGCTTTGGCGGTTTATTCGTTGATTAAGGGCGCATTTCTCATAAAATCCCCTATATCTTTCTTGTAAGAACTGTTGAACAGATTGATCAGTGTGAATGACCGTTCCCTGTCGACAACTCTCGGATATATTTTCTTTATTATTTTTTCCCGTTCGCTGTCGAATGCGAATACCGAGGCTACGGCTCGACACTGATCGCAAGTGAAATAGTTTCCGGGCAGTATCATGTCGAGCAACACCATTTTGCCGCTTTCGAAGGGTTCTTTTTTGAATCTGTCGAGAAAGTCGTTGAATAGTTCCGTCGGAATCACCCGTGCATAGGGTGTACCGTGCTGCGGCGGGAATCGCTCATCGTCGGGATACCGACCGGTTCCCGGGTTTTCGTTGACAAAATCGCTATCGATGAAAATGTCTTTCACGCCCCGTCCGGTATAATGAACGCGTTCGGCGAAAAGTCTTTCTCCCCTCCAAATCCTTTCCCCGGTACGTGAAAAACGGGTTGCGTAGACTTCGAGCATGTAGTGCCCCGGAGGCAGGTTCGTGATGAAGTACGTTGTGGTGGGATAAGACATCTGGTTGCCATCGAAGAACACCAGTATGGGTCTGTCGGCTGCATTGATGCGGATACCGTTTAGCGTCTGTGCCGTTGCAACTGCGGCAAGAATCAGGAAGCTGAAAAAAAAGAATGTTTTACGCATGGTTTATAGAAATTGTTAGGTTCGATTTTGTTTTTTTCTTTAGCACAAAAATAGGGTGAGGAAACTCCCCGCCCTCATGATTCTCTCTATTCGTCGATAGGGTTTTCCCTATTTTATGTTTGAACGTCGGAGGAACGCCCGGCCAATGTTATTCCGGAGTCGCCGAGGGTGATGAGGCGTTTCTTGTACAAATCGCCCACGGCTTTCTTAAATGTTTTCTTGCTTACGCCGAACGTGTCGTAGATGTCTTGAGCATCGCTTTTGTCGTTCAGGGCGATGTGTCCGCCATGCCGGCCGATATAGTCGAAAAGTTGGGCGGCGAAGTCGTCCACGCGTGCCATTCCGGACTTGTTCAGCGTCAGGTCCACCTTGCCGTCGGGGCGCACCAGCTTGACGTAGGCTTTCCGTACATCGCCTGTGGCAAGAGGTTGAAACACCTCGTTTTCATAAATCAATCCGCTGTATGCATGTTCGATGATGGCTTTATAACCGAGATCCGTGCGTTGCCATACGAGGATTTCGACCTCATCTCCCGGCTCGTAGGCCGGCATTTCTTTCGAGAGATAACGCTCCACTTTGGCCGATGCCACAATGCGGTAACTCTCGTCGTCGAGGTGAGTGTACACCACATAGCTGCGCCCGACTTGCATCTTCTGCTTCTGTTCGCCGAACGGAACGAAGAGGTCTTTCATCAACCCCCAGTCAAGAAAGGCTCCGTATTGGTTGACCCACGACACTTCTAAGTAAGCAAAGCGGCCGACTTGCGTCAATGGAGTCAGCGTGGTGGCTATCAATCTCTCGTCCATGTCCAGATAAAGAAACACGCGCAGCGTGTCGCCCACGCGACAATCTTGCGGTACGTAGCGCGAAGGCAGAAGGATTTCGCCCTGATCGCCTCCGTCGAGATACATGCCGAAGTCGACCTGTTTTACCACTTGCAGTTCGTTGAACCGTCCTAATTCGATATTCATATATTTCTGTTTTTTGAAGGAATGAAACAAAGGTATGAAGAAAAGTGGTCTTCTCAATTATTTCCGAAGAAGTATTCCCCGATGTGCATCCCTTTCCCGATTGACGTAGAGTCAACCCGTAAGTGCAAAATTCGTTGTTTCTTCTGTAAAACTCGTCTTCGGGTGTTTTTGAATTCAGGTTCTTGTCCGGGTCTTCTGCTTGTTTTCGTTTGAACGTTCCTGATTTCCCCGGGAAAAACAAGCCTTCGGTCGGAGAG
>JBHAEN010000269.1:0-10754 GCA_041855645.1 Bacteroides sp.
CATCGTCGCCCAGTCGGAAAGGCTTCTTCAGGCGTCGAATTTCACGCCCGCGGTCTACAACAAGATACTCGGCATCTACAAAAACGGCGTCCAACTGCGCGAACTCATCACCGAGTTGCTCGATTTTCAGAAACACGAACAGGGACACATGAAAATCCGGGTCGCGCGGCAGAACATCGTGAACTTTCTCTACGAAAACCATCTGCTTTTCCTCGAATATGCCAAGAACAAAGCATTGAACTTCTCTTTCCGCAAGTCGCACGATGAGATTGAACTCTGGTACGACCCGAAGCAGATGCAAAAGGTCGTGAACAACCTCCTGTCCAACGCCATGAAGCATACCAAACCGGGAGATGCCATAGAAATCGGCGTCGTTCGGGAAGACGGCGAAGTGGTCATCAGCGTCACCGACACCGGTTCGGGCATCGAAGCCAAGGATCTCGACAAAATATTCGACCGGTTCTATCAAACCGACCGGCCCGACCCCATGAACACGGGAACAGGCATCGGACTGGCCCTGACGAAAGGCATCGTCGAACTGCATCACGGAACCATCGGCGTGGAAAGCCTTCCGGGCAAGGGAAGCACGTTCATCATTCGCCTGAAAACGGGAAACGCCCATTTCACGGAAGAAGAAATCGTTCTCGATTCGCCCGATGTCAGCCGGCCGGGACAGACCTCTCTGCTCATCGAAACGCTTCCCGCATCCGAACCCGAAGCCGAAGAAGAGGAAGAAAGCCGGCCCCCCGCGGATGCCACGATACTCATTGCCGAAGACAACGAATCCATCAAACAAACGCTCATCGAGATATTCGCCGGCTTCTATCGCGTCGTTTCTGCCTCCGACGGCGAAGAGGCGTGGGAAATCATCTGTCGGGAAATGCCCACCATCGTGCTGAGCGACGTCGTGATGCCCCGACTTTCGGGAACCGAACTCTGCAAACGGATAAAATCCAACATCGAAACCTGCCACATCCCCGTGGTATTGCTCACCGCACGAACCGCCGTGGAGCACAACATCGAAGGATTGCTCACCGGTGCGAACGACTACGTGACCAAACCCTTCAATACGAACCTTCTCGTGGCGCGATGCAACAATTTGGTCAACTCTCACCGCCTTTTGCAGGAGAAATTCAGCAAACAACCGCAAGCCTTCGCGCAGATGCTGGCCACCAATCCCATGGACAAGGAACTTTTGGACCGCGCGATAAAAATTATCGAGGAAAACATGGACAACACCAATTTCAACATCAATACTTTCGCACGCGAAATGGGCATGGCCCGAACCAACCTGTTCAATAAGCTGAAAGCCGTAACCGGTCAAACGCCCAACGACTTCGTACTCAACATTCGTCTCAAGCGCGGAGCGTTCATGCTGCGCAACAATCCCGAAATGAACGTCGCCGAAATTGCCGACCGCATCGGATTCTCTTCCGCCCGATACTTCAGCAAATGTTTCAAGGAAATGTACAATCAAAGCCCGATGACGTACCGGAAAGACGATCTTCGGCAAGGCGCAAACAAAAAAAACAGGAGCGATTCCGAAGACTGATTCTCCGTTTCTTTCGCCGTCGAATGTCTTTTTAGGTCATCTTTGAAGAAAAACATTCATCTGCCCCCGTTTTTCCGAAGCGAGAAGCATTCAATCTCTCCGGCCCGATGAAAGTTCTTTTTCAAGAAATGAGAAAAGAGCTTCTTTCCGAAATGTTCTTCGCGGTTTAAGAATCGCCCTCATACCGTTCAAGCGAAAATTGTCCGTATTTCAACGAAAAAGGCTGCGCAATCCCGTAAGATTCGCAGCCTTTCGCCGTATGCAGAGATGACTCATGCCGATTTTCAGCCCGCATGAACCCACATTTCAACCGAATGGGCAAGCCTTTTCTTCTTTACGTGCGACAGAAACAAGCATAGTCCGGAAACGGAAGCAATAAAACGTTGGGACGTTATGGCGCGCAGGCCGATGGCACGAAAAATCCATTCGGGAAACGCCCTCTTTGGCATTATCTTCTTGCTTTTTTAAGGTTCCACCGGCTTTATCCTACTGCTCCATTCTTTCCAGCCTGTTGCCCCTTTATACGCATCAACCGCAGTCTTTGGAACATAAATACCTTCAAAAATATAGCATTCGTTAAACTGTTTTGTCGGAGTATCCCATACGGGAGGCACAGTGCCTTTCATGGTGACTTTGTTCAATTTCTTGTTGAAGGCGAAACCGTTATAATGTAGCCGTTTCAAGGAAGCGGGCAGCTCGAGCGTGGCAAATTCTCCAAGACGGAAAGCCGAGTCGTCGATGCTCTCCAACCCTTCGTGAAGTTTCAACGCGGTATAAGTGGTACATCCGCAGAACACTCTTACGCCAACGTGTTTGATCTGAGTCGGGATTTCCAAAGTAGCCCCCACCTTTGCCAAGGGATACAGATAAAGCGTTGTTCCGTCCGAGGAATATACCGCGCCGTCTTGGCTCTTAAAGTTCGGATTCCCGGCATCGACGGTAAAAGAAGTCACATTGCCGCACGATTCGAAAGGATTGTCTTTCAAAATGCGCAGTTTACTGCCCAAACGAACCGATGTAAACGGATTTCCGTGAAAGGTAAACAGATAAAGTTCTTCCACATGAGGAATCGAGAGTTCACCGCTTAACTTAGTACCGGAGAATGCTCCTTGTTTGATTACTTTCAACGACGATGGAAAGTTTATCGAGGTGATGCCCGTACCCCGAAATGCGAACTCTTCAATGACTTCTATGCCTTCGGGTAGCTGTATGTTCTTCAATTTTGTAGGACCCGCAGCAAAAGCGTTCTTCCCGATAGATTTAAGCACATCCGGAAGTATAACCTCTTCCAAAGCATAACCTTTGCTGCAAAGGTAGGGAGGCAATTCATCGGCCGATGTATACTGCGTTTCGTAATTCGCTTTGTAAGGTTTATCATCGGCGATGATGCGCAGATTCTTCATGTTAAGTCTCTTGATTTTCAGGCAAGATTCATACAATGCGCCGGCATCGGCACTGTTCATCGTACCGCTTTCCCACTCTAAAGATTGCAGAGAAGTATGTGTTGCAAGTAATTCTTTCAGTTTGCCCGTTTCATAGCTTACAGCAGCTTGCCCGTTGATTTTGATGTTATTCCCGACAGGAACCACGGGTGCGGCTTCCACCGTCAAGCGATAGGTTGCCACCAAAGCGGGATTGCTCACACTCGCGGCTTTGATCGTTGTTTCGCCCGGAGCCAAACCTTCGACTACGCCTTCGGCCGTCACTTTGGCCACAGTTTGATTTTCCGACTCCCATCTCACGGTTTTATCGGTCGTCGCTTCGGGTAGAAGACTCACCGTCAGTGTTCTCTTTTCGCCCACTCTCAATGCCGATACCGGTGTGGTGATTTCGAGCGAACGGGCCACTACCGTTACGCGGAATCGCTGGCTTATCTTTTTTGAAGTATCCGACACGCTGGTAGCCGTAACCTCCACTTCACCCGACTTTTCCGCAAAACTGACCACGCCTTCCTCGACGGTTGCAGAACCTTCGGGGCTTACCGTCCACACCACCGAAGGATTGGAGGCACTCTCCGGCAGAATCTTGGGTGTCAACGTAAATCGGTCGCCGGATTTAACGTCGATGGGTTCTGCCGAGTATTCGGCAAAAGTGAGGCTTTCTATGGCTGTGTCTTCGACCGTAACCCGACATTCGGCTGACTTATCGCCCTCGAGAGCTTTTACGGTTATCACGGTTTGTCCTTTGGCAACGGGGGTCAGCACGCCTTTGTCGTCCACCTGCACGATGTTTTTGTCTTTCGAACTCCAACTCAACTCCTTTCGGGTGGCATCGTTCGGCTCTATCGTCGCCACCAGACGAGCGGAGGAACCAAGAGGGAGCGTCAACTCGGTGCGATCGAGCGTTAGTTTCAGGATAGGAATGTTTTTCTCTTTTTCGCTCTTCGAACAGGCAAAGAGCAACAACATCAGCACTGCCAGTGCTACGCGGTTTAGATTTGCAATACGATTCATTGAATTGATTTTTATGATAAAATTTATGCTCATTCAGATTTCAAGGCCGGCCGGTTATGGTTGTTTCCAAAGGTTTTCATGAAAAAGAAAAACATTTACGGCAACAAAGATAGTTTTTTTCTCGACATCCGGAATCGGTTTCGGCCGACAGAATGTTCGTTGCGGAAAAGTCAGTGTCCGATGCTTTTTCGCATCGGACACTGACCCATGTTCAAAACTATTCCGTAACCTTGACGGTCAGTTCCCTGACCACCTGCTCGCCTCGATGCTCGAAATTGGCATTCGAACCTACGAACGTAACGGTGTACGTGCCTGCTTCATTATACGTATGGGTATATTCGCGGACGGATTGCGTAACGTTCTTGACGGGCACTCCCGTATCGGGATTGCAGAGGTTGTCGATGGCAATGGGGTCGGAAACCAGCCAACTGTATTTCAGATCAGCGCCTTTGGCCGAGGATTGTATGAAGATGTTCGTCGGGTCGTTCAGATTCCACAATCCGGCAATACCTCCGGTTACGTATCCGTATTCCTTATTGTCTGCTTGAGGCCTGTAAACGGCTTTGGACTGATCGGCGAATTTCTTTTTGTTGTCCATGTTCACCGGAGTCAAGCCGAATCCGTTTGCCGGTTTGATCTCGGATTGCCCGTTATTGAAGGCTTTCTCCATTTGCATTTTCACAAAGTAGAATTTAGACTGCGGCCCCGTGTTGGATATTCCCTTGTAGCGGATGGCCAAAGTGATTTTTTTGCCGAGGTACGATTTCAGGTCGAAATCATACGAAGTTGCCCCTTGGGCATTTGCCACCGCCTTTTGAGGAAGTTGGTCCTGCGGAATCAGTTCCGTCCATGCGAATTGTTCCACCAGCACAGAGTCGGCTTCAAAATTGTTTTTGGCCAATCCCGGAAAACTGTCGGAAATGTAGACCGACAGGATGTTTTTCGGGTCGCCGTATTGCGCCCATATACTCAGAGAGAGGTTGCACTTGACGACGTCGGCCGCAGTCATTTCCGTACGATTTTTGTGGACGTACTCGTGTCCGGTTTCACCGCTGAAAAACGTGATGAAATCAGGATCGCCATCGAGCGTGAAAGTCAGGGGGACACCTTTTTGCACAGTAACCGTCGTTCCTTCCACACTTACGTTTTCTCCTTGTTTCACCGCCACGTCGAAGGTGGTTTCCTGCTTCAACTCGTTTTCGCAGGAGGTGCCGAATGCGCCTAAGGCGGCAAGCAACAGCACGAATGATTGGTATGTTTTCATCTTTCGATTGTTCTTTTATGGATTATCATGAAGAAAATATCTTGTTTACCATCCCGGGTTGTTCGCCCCGATGAGTTTGTTTACCGCGCTTTCGCCGGCGGGAATGGGGAAGTAATTATAGGCCGAGGATATTTGGAAGTAGGTGTAGACATTGGCCGCACCCAGCGTCCACGAACCTCCGGCCTTCGCCACGGGAGCCAGCTCATTCATTCGTTCCACGTATTCACCCCATCGGATGAGGTCGAAACGGCGTGTATATTCGAAGCAGAGTTCCATGGCTCGCTCGTCTTTCACCGCTTGGCGGAAACCGGCCTGATCGAGTCCCGAGAGATCGGCCGGAGTCGTCTCCATGCCGGCTTTGTTGCGGCGGGCACGTTCTCTCACCTGATTGATGCAGGTGTAGGCCAAGGTATTGGGGCCTCCGTTCAACTCGTTTTCCGCTTCGGCAATCATCAACAGGATGTCCGAATAACGAAGCAGGGGGAAGTTGATGGAGGTGTCGTTTTTACTCTTTTTCACCAGCGTGCCGCTTTGCGTGTTTTCGTATTCACGGCGGTATTTGGCGCATACGCGGTTGCGGTTGTTGTTCGAAGCCGTTTGGGTTTTCTCGCGGTCGCCCTTCTTCAGCGTTTCGTTCGCATCGCCGTAGTTGTACGACTCGTCGTAATATTGTTTTTTCACTTCGGCCAGTTTTCCGTATTCAAAGTAGCGTCCGTCCACCGTGCCGGTGTTTGACGAACGGGTGTAGGCAAATGGCGCGATGTTCCAGTTGCAGCGGTTGATGTCGCCGTTGCTCTCATAGAGGCCGAGCAACTTGGGGGTGGTATAGATGAATCCGTATCCGAAACCGGGATCTTCCTTGCCCAATACGGCGGATTGCGAGGAGTAGTCCCAGCAGTTCAACCCGATGGTATTCCCTATACGTCCTTCGGAGCGTATGTCGTTCGACCGGTTTCCGGCAAATTCCACTTCCCAGATGCTTTCATTCCCCGTCGTGTTGTATCGGTCGGAGCAGAGATCGATGAAGACGCTCCAATAATAAGGGGCGAGCGTGTGTCCCTCGTTCATGACCAATTGCGCATAACGGCTGGCCTGACGGAAACATTCCTCCCTCAAGGCCGCATCGGGCGAAACCTTGTCTCGGAAATGTTCGCCGGCCCTGAAAAGATACACTCTGGCCAACATGCCCCACGCCGCAGATTTAGAGATGCGCCCCGGTTTGTAGGCGAGATCGGCGGCAGATTTCAGGTTGTTGGCGCAGTTGGCCATTTCGCTGACGATGAATTCGTAGATTTGTTGCTTATCGGTGCGGGGAATCGACAGATTTTTGCTGTTTTCGGTATAAGTCGTTTTGAAAGGCACGCTGCCCCAACACTGCACCAGCGTGAAATAATAGAATGCGCGCAGGAAGCGGGTTTCCGACTTGTATTGGAGCCGGGTTTCTTCGTCGATGTCGGCAATGGCGTCGATGTGTTCCAGAATCAGGTTGGCTCTGTTGATGCCGGCATAGAGATTGAACCAAAGCGCCGTGACATCGGGGTCGCTGCTGTTGGCGTTGTTGCAAATCAGTCCGGTCTTGTAGGGAGGACGTCCCGAACCTCCGTAGTGTCCCAAATCGTCGCCCCCCACGAGGAACAGGTATGAATTACCGTAGAACGGCGCTTGTTGCAGAATGGCGTATGTGCCCGTGAGGAGAGCGTGGATGTCGTCCCGATTCTTCGGGAAGTTTTCGGTAGTAATCTGATACGGGTCTTTGTCGAGGAAGTCGCATGAAGTAACGCCCATCCCCAATATGAGGCTTAAAATAAATATCTTGAATAATTTCATAACGGGTAATCTTTAGTGGAAATGAATGATTAAAAACCGATATTCAATCCGAAGTTCACAGAGTAAGCTCGCGGATAGGCCGAGTAGTCGAGTCCCGGTGTCAAAGCTCCTTCGCGGATGGACACTTCGGGGTCATAGCCCGAATAGCCGCTGAGCGTGTACAGGTTTTGAGCGGCCACGTAAACGCGCATCTTGTCGAGTCCCCATTTCTTAAGTTGCTTGGCAGGCAGCGAGTAGCCGAGTGTCACGGTTTTCAGGCGCAGGAACGAGCCGTCTTCGATGATGCGGCTGGAGAACACGCGGTTGGAGCTGGAGTTTGTCGCACGCGGAATGTCGCTGTAAGGATTTTCCGGAGTCCAACGGCCGGCATAAGAGGCGAACTGATTCAGCTCACGTTGCAGGTTATTGGAACTTTCGAAAATCAGCCGGTTGGCATTCAGGATGTCGTTGCCGTAAGACCACTGCATAAAGATGTTCAGGTCGAAACCTTTATAGGTAAAGGTGTTGGTGAAACCTCCCGTATGTTTGGGCAGGCCGTTGCCGATCATGGTACGGTCGTTGTCGTCGATGATTCCGTCGCCGTTCAGGTCGGCATACTTGGGCATACCCGGCCGGGTGTTGTTTTCCGACGTATAGCGGGCCACGTTACGTTTCAGGGTATAAACCTCTCCTTCTTTGTCGAAGTCGTCGTACTTGTACGTACCTTCATAAATGAAGCCGTACATCATTCCCATCGGATAGCCGACTTTGGCGATGTAGTTGTATTGCGAGTCATAATTCTGGTCGAACTTTCCGAAGCTCAGCATCGAAGTCTGATTTTCGGCCAGTGAAAGCACTTTGTTCTTGTTGAAGGCAATGTTGAAGTTGCTGTTCCAACTGAAGTCGCGCGTCTTGACATTGACGGTGTTGAGCGTAAATTCCAAGCCTTCGTTGCGCACTTTCCCGATGTTTTTCATCGCGCTGGTGTATCCTGACGAGAACGGAATCATGGCGTTGAGCAAAAGGTCGCGCGTGGTTTTCCGATACCAGTCTATCGTGACGGAAACACGTTCGTCGAGCAGTCCGAGGTCGACTCCCGCATTCCATTGTTCGGTGGTTTCCCATTTCAGTTCCTTGTTGCTGAGCGAGACGGGAACCACGCCCACGTTCGAGGTGTTGTTCTCGAACGGATACACTCCGCCGGGCGTGCTGTTGATGGAGATGTAATCGCCTTTCTTCTCTTTCAACATTTCGTATAAGGCATAAGTGTCGTATTCGCCGACGCGGTTGTTTCCCGTCAGACCCCAACTCAGGCGCAGCTTACCGTTTTTGACGACAGAGCCGATTTTCTTCGCGAAATCTTCTTCCATGAAGTTCCATGCCAGCGAGGCGGAAGGGAAATATCCGAAACGGTTGTCGGCACGGAATTTTGAAGAGCCGTCGGCACGGAACGATACCGATGCGTAGTATTTGGAAAGGTAGTTGTAGCGCAACTGTGTGGGAAACGAGAGCATGGCCCACGAAGACTTGAACGAAACCGTGGGACCGGGTTTTCCCGAACTCATACCGGCCATTCCCAAACTTTCCACGGCGCTCGGAATCTGTATCATCTTGAGGCTGTACAGCTCATAATCCGAATTTTGCAAGGAAACCCCTGTGGTGGCGGTAATGAAATGCGTCTTGCGAACGTTGGTCTGATAGGTGAGCATATTCTCGTTCAGCCACGTGAGGCGGCGTGAATTGACCGCTTCGGCATTGATTTTATCGTTCGAGGCGGGGCTTCCGTATCGGCTTTTGGAATTGTTGAACACATCCGTATTGCGCGTATCGTTGGTCAGCGTCCCGCTGATTTTCAATTTCAAACCTTTCATGAATTCATATTCCGCATAACCGTTGAACTGGATGTAGTTGACGTAATTCTTCCGATAAGCGTTCAGCAGATCCATGTAGGGGTTGAAGCGGTAATCGATGGTGACGTTGACGGCCCCGTCCATGAGGTTGTTCTTCAGATAATCGAGCGGAGTGTCGGGAGCCGTTACGGGACGGTAGCCCCACACGCTATAAAACAGGTTGTTCATGCCGCTGTAAGAGTTTTGCGAGGGCGAAGAACCCGAACTGATGGTGCGCGAATAATTCACTCCCAGATTGGCGCGAAGTTTCTTTTTCTGAATGGTCGTGTTCAGACGTCCCTGCATACGCTTGTAGTTCGAGTTGAGCACAATGCCGTCCTGATCGTAGTAAGACAGCGAAGCATTGTAGCGAATCCCTTCCGAACCGCCGTTCAGGCCGATGTTGTGGCTGGTCATTCGCGCCGAACGGAAGATTTCGTCCTGCCAGCGATACTGCGGAATGTTCCGGTAATCGTCGAGCGTCCATTGCTTTCCTTCGTGAAGCTGGAAATAAGTGTCGGACATCATGCCGGGAATCACCTCTTGCTGAAGTTTGACAAACTCGTAAGCATCCATCAGCGGAATGGTTTTCGTGATGTGTTGCACTCCGAAACTTCCGTCGTAGCTTATTTTCGGTTCGCCGATGGTTCCTTTCTTGGTGGTGATGACCACAACGCCGTTCGCTCCCCGCGCACCGTAGATGGACGATGCGGCGGCATCCTTCAGAATATCCATCGACTCGATGTCGTTCGGATTGACGGCAGCGGCCACGGCCGGATCTTCCACGGGAAATCCGTCGATGATGTAGAGCGGAGAGTTATCTTGAGTCAGGGAGTTGTTACCGCGAATGACAATGTTCATCTGTCCGCCCGGCATCCCCTCTCCCGAAGTGACGTTGACTCCTGCGATGCGTCCTCCCAGAGTTTCGCCGAACGATGAAGTCGGCGTATTCAGCAGCTCGCTGATGTTGGCTTTGCCCACGGCTCCCGTGAGGTCTCTCTTGCGTACTTCCTGATAGCCGACCACCACTACTTCGTCCAGCGTTTTGGTATCTTCTTGCAGGATGATGAGCATCGGTTTTTGCGCGTCCACCTTCTGAGTCGCAGTCGTATATCCGATGAACGAAACCACGAGCAAGGCGTTTTTGTTGGGGACGCTCATCGAGAACTTTCCGTCGATATCCGTCACGGTTCCCTGCGAGGTTCCTTTTACTTGAATCGTGGCGCCCGGTATTCCCTCCCCCTGTTGGTCTTTCACCGTACCTCTGACAAGCACCTGTGCCCATGCCAGTGAAGCCGAACACAAGGCCAACGCCACAAAAAACAGCATGCGTTTGCCGATTTGTGCAGATAAATATCTCTTCATAGAAATCAATTTAATAGCTTTTAAGTAATTATTTGTTGGTTTATGTTATAAATTGGCGTCAAAGATAGGCCAAAAATCCCTGAGCCGAGGGTCGGAAAAATTCATCATTAGGCAAAAATCGTACACGGAGCGTTCTGCGGACACTTTCCGCCCCGCCGTCGAAACAAGACAGCACACAGCATTTCTTTCTGTATCGGGGCGAAAATCCGCATAAAACTCTCCGCCTTTTCTTACCTTTGTCATCGAAATACGCTCATCTCTGTCGCACATGAAGAAGAAAAAAGTAATCAATTCGGACAAAACAACCGTTCTTTCAGGCTGAAAACCGGCATGAACAACCTCCATACACAGCGAAAGGCTGCGAATCTTACGGGATTTTGCAGCCTTTTTTGTTGAAAAAACGGACCATTTTCGGCTAAACGGCG
>JBHAEN010000270.1:0-13628 GCA_041855645.1 Bacteroides sp.
AAAGAGACACTCCGAAAAAAATCAGAGTGTCCCTTCCCGATGAATGAAACGTTCAACGATTGCCGCCGACGTTATTTGATGCTGATGGGTTCCGGCAAGTCGCCAAACAGGAGTTTTCTGTTTCCGCCATTGGCCAGTCCGTCCATGTTATGCCCGGAAGCGTCTTTGATGTACCATTTTCCGTCTTTCTCGTACTGGTCTTGCCCGTTGAGCTTGTAGTAGGCCACGAGTCCTTCCGTTTGAGGATCGACGCCGAGCATGTTCTGTTTAATCTGATTTTCCGTGCGCGACGTATTCCACAGACGGACTTCGCTCATGAGGCCGTGGAACGGACGTTCACCCCACATGAAACCGGCCACCTTGCCCACGAAGCATCCGCCTTTGGAGAGGTCGAAGGACGCGGTGTCCCATGTCGATTCGGAGGCTTTATTTCCGTTGATGTAGATGGCTGTTTTGCCCGTAGGCTGATCATAAGTGAACGCTACGTGATACCACTTCTTACTGTCGAATCCCTGCGTGGAGTGGTATTGCTTGTTGCCGGCAATCTGAATCAGATTTCTGGCCAATCCGCCTCCTTCGTCGCCGATGCGCAGAATCAAAATGCCCTCAGTGCCCATGATGGTGTTGTTGCTTCCGAACCAGTCGAGGTTGATGAGCGCCTCGTACGTAACCGATTTGAATTCGGTGGAAGGCAGCACGGGAATCTTAATGTAATTACTGTTCAACGTCCACGCCTTGGTGATGCGCACCGGTTTGTTCAGTATGAAATAAGCGATATCCGTGCCTTGAATGACCGGCAAAGAGGCTGAGCGGATGCAAATGGGGAGCAAATAGGACTTGCCTTCTTCTATTCCGCCCAAATTGGAGAGCCGCAGGCGTACGCTTTCGGCATACAACGCGCCTTCCGGAATGACGGTCGTGGATTTCTCCAGCAAAGCGTCCGAGGCCTTGAAAGCCTCGTAGTTCGTTCCGTTCTTTTTATTGTAAGCGACCACGGCACTTGAGTCCGCAACGGAGTAGGCGACATCGGCCGACGAACCGGCAATCGAGGAGAGCCTTGCCCGCAGGTCATACGTCAGTTCCGTCTGGTCTGCCACTTCAAGTCTGTATTCTTTCTCTTCAAAATAGACCTTCGGCTCCAACAGTTTTTTCTCGTCCGAACCGCAACCCGCCAGCAGCACGGCCGCCAAAGCAAGGGTTGAAATCGGGAATAAAATCTTATTCATGGTAAAATGTCCTTTCATTAAGTTATTTCGTTTTACTCTTCATCATTCGCCGCCGTTTTGCTTGGCCTTCCACTCGTTGAACACTTCCTGGTTGATTCTGATGGCCTGCCGCATCCATTTATAGTCGGGCTTGTTGTTGTAGTCGTTATCGAAGCGATAAGCCCCTACTCCACCCTTGCGGCCGTCCAGAGGCATGTGAGCCGCCTGCGCCAGCAAGACACCGCCCGAAGCCGAGTTCGATTCGAAGTTGTCCGTAATAATCACTTTTTCGGGCTTTCCTCCGGGCGAATAAAAGTCGGGGTTACCGTAACCGTAAGTCTGCCGTATCCAGTAATCCACATATTCGTCTACTTCGGCGGGAAAATGACTCAATTCGCCGTCGATGCAGAGCAACTTGTGTCCTTTGCCCTCGGGGTCGCTCTTCGGGCCGATGTACTTTCCCATCTCTTTGATGAGGAATACGATGGTTTCGTTATCGAGCGTTCCGTCCGAGTCGTTGAAACCGGCACCCGGTTCCCAGTCGATGTCGAATCCGTCCCATTCGTTCACCACCAATGAGTCGCAAAGCGCCTTGGCGAATTTACTCAACGCTCCCTGCAATTCCTGTTTGTTGTTCAGGTCGTGCGAGGTGAATCCCCAAAAGTCCCAACGGGCATGCTTGAGTGCTTCTTGCAGCTGCAAATCCGACCATCCTTCGGCCTTGGCCCGCTCGGCAATACCGGTATAGACCGATGCCGGAGTACGTCCTTTTCCCAGATGAGAGAGCAGACTGACTTCCAAGAGTTTGATGCCTTTTACCTTTTGCACAAACTCTTTGTCGCGTTTTTGCGCTTCGGTAATGTCGAATCGTCCCGGAGCACCGCTCCACATGGAAATGATGTCCATGCTGTCGGGCACGGCCGACAAATAGCCTTTCCGCATTATGCCCGTCGGCGACCAGTTTGAGAACCATCCGAATGCCACGGGACGCCCATAATTCTCCGCTTGCTTTTTATAAGCGCGCAAATTTTCGTAATATTTCTCGCTCTCGGTGTTGAACATAGTGGCAAATCCGCCGATATGATCAATCTGTTTGGCTTCGGGTTCCGTCCATTCGTTGCAGGCCAGAAAGGCGATGCAGAGAGAGCCTAAAGCCGCTGCGTTGCGTATATACTTATTCATAATTTCAGGTTGTTTGTTATTTCTGTCAGTGTTGATTATTTTTTATCCCACCAAAGGTTGGTTGCCGGCGTATCCGGGCCTCCCAGCAGCGTGACGGCTTCCTCCAAGGCTTTCCGTTCTTCTTCGGAGCGTCCCGTGCTGATGGTATAGTGCATGCGGCGTATTCCTTTCCGGCTGTCCACCGTTCCGTTGCTGCGATTTCTTAAAACCTGAGGCATGGCGGGATAGCCCGTGCGACGCCATTCCGTCCAGGCTTCCTGACCGTTGGGATAGAGTGCAATCCATTTCTGAATCATGATTTTCTCCAGTTTTTCTTCCTGACTGCCTTCAAACTTCACCGTGGCTTGACTTGCCGCCTTGAAAACGTAATAAACGCCGGGCAGGCTCGACATGTCCACATCCACCGGTTTATTGTCGCTGTCGATATAATCGTCCACCTTGGCAACGGGAACGCCGTTTTCCGCAAAAGACATTTCGATGCCCTGACGATAGAGCGATTCGGCTTCGCCTCCCATGTTCCAACCGAACAAAGCACCTTCGGCACGCAGGAAGAACGATTCGGAAGCACGCATCCAATAGACCGGCGTGGTACGCTCGATTTTAGGAAGCGAACAGTAATAAATCGAAGATTCTTTTTTATCGTCCTGACGGATTCCCGCTCCCACCGGTACGGGGAAGTATTTTCCGTCGGCCCAGTCCAATTCGATGGCCTTGGGATGTGTGGAAGTCTGATAATAACGAGGCAGGCGAGGGTCTTCATAACCGGCCATATAACTGAATGCGGGAGTACCCATGCGGCATTCGGCATATTGTCCGGCAAGACGTTCGATGGGATTCTCAAACTGAAGTCCGTGTGCCAATGAAACAGAAGCGCCATCTTCGGCATCTTTCATCACGCCGATACTGTGAGCTACGGCTTTTTCGGCATACCGCTTCGCCTCTTCGGGAGCCACATAACGCATGCGCAAGGCTAAACGCAGCATCAGCGAATTGGCAAACTTCACCCATTTGGTTGCGTTTCCGGCATAAACCAAGTCATAATCGGGGAAAAGAACGCCGCCTTGCTGTTCATGCCGGGTCAGTACGTCGACGGCCTTCTCCAGCTCATCCAACATCGACTTGTAAATCACTTCCTGCGAATCATAAGGCGTGACGAACAGCCCCGTTCCGGCTTTGGTGTAGGGGATGGGGCCGAAAATGTCCGTAGCTTTGTGCCATGTCGCGATTTTCAGCACCTGTGCCAGCGCGAAATATTCGGGATGAGACTCGGTGCTCTTGTTGTTTTTTATGGACAACCACGGAGAAAAGGCGTTGGTATAACTTTGTTTATACGTATCTTCCACCCATCTGTTCATCAGAAAGTAGGTGGTGTGATTGCGCCCTCCGTTCCAGTCACCATTCTGACCGAAGTAGCCCGCCCACGTATCTTGTCCGAGATGGTAGGCCGTCTGATACATATTGATATAATCGGTCTTGTTGGCTGCCGTACCCACAGGAACAACGGTTCTCTGCAAAGTCTGTATGAATCCTCCCACGGCCACTCCGTCTCCCTCCGCCATCTTGGAGGTTACACCCTGTCTGTCGGTGTTGATCTCCTCAAAGTTTCCGCAGCTCCAAAGCAAAGCAGCCGGAAAAAACAGTGATGAAGCGTATTTCAATATAGTCATTGTTTTCATGTATTCTGTTTTATAGAAATAATAATAAAGGCTGTCAATTAAAGGCTCAACTTGATGCTTGCTCCAAAGCTGCGAAGGCTGGGTTGCATGAAATAATCGTTGCCTATTCCGTAAGTTCCGGTCGACGGCGTAAGTTCCGGATCATGAGGAGCCTTGTTGTAAATCATCCAGAGGTTATTGCCGGTCAGCGTCACCGTGACTCCGCGTATGACACTTCCCTTGAACAGTTGCGAGGGCAAGCGATAGCCCAAGGACAGCTGCTGCAAGCGCACGTTTGTCGCATCGTAGGTATAATAGCCCATCAGCTCCGCCTCGCCGGAACTTCCGACGAGCCTGTAATACTCTTTCGCATCATATCTTCCCTGATTGGGAATCATAACTCCTCCGTTGTCGCGAGCAATGGCCGATGCCTCCGAAACTCCGAATCGGTCCATAATGGCTTGAGTGGACGAAGTGACCACACCGCCGAAACGGCCACTGAAGACAACTCCCAGGTGAAGGCCTTTCCAGCTGAACGTGCTGTTCCATCCCAGATTGAAGTCGGGCGTGGTGCGCCCCAGATAAACGGGCGTTTTCGAGGGACTCATGCCGATTTCACCGGTTTCCGGCACATAGACGTAACCGTTGCCGTCTTTCTGAAGGAATTGGCCGGCATAGATGTCGTTGATGCTTCCGCCCACTTTGAGAATGGTAGAACCCTTGGTCACTTCGTGAATGTCGAAAGTGTACGGCAGATTCGGGTGTTTGTAGTTGGTTACCATCTCTTTGATTTCATTCTTATTGTGACTGAAAACTACGTTCGTGGCAAATTCCCAATCGCCCTTTTTACCGCCATATCCGAGTGAGGCCTCAATACCCGTGTTTTGCACGTTACCCGCTTGCAGATAGGCGCGAGTGTATCCGGAGCTTTCGGGCATCGTCCCGAGGAAAGTCTGGTTGTAGGTGTTCGATTTGTAATAGGTGACGTCGAGCGAAAGCCCCTTAAAGGCCTTCAGGCTGAGCCCGAATTCGTAGGACTTTGTCCGTTCGGCTTTAAATTCTCCGAAAGGATAGATGGTGTTCGCTTCGATGACACCGCCCACAATACGATTGGTTTCAGTTCCCGGCGTCATGCCGATACGGGAAACGGGCGCACCCACCTGTGTGTACGAAGCACGCAATTTCAACAGGTCGACGGAGCTGCCCATATCGATCATTTCCGACATCAACGCGGAGATACCGATGGAGGGATAGAAGAACGAAGGTTCGGCCGAGTTGACCAGACGTGAGTTCCAGTCGTTACGCCCCGTGGCGGTCAGGTAAACCATATTCTTCCAACCCAGTTCCACACTGGCGAAGAGCGCGACGTTGCGCACCGCCCGATCTCCGCCGCCTTCGGTGGGATTACCCGTGGCCGGATTGATGTTCCCGACGGTAAACATGTTGGGGACCAATTGGAGCGGGCCGCCGTATCCGCCCATGTTGGCACGGAAGTCGGAAAAGCTGGTTCCCACATTGGCCACGATGCTGTAATCGCCGAAACGCTTGTCGAAATTTGCCATCAGGTCGGCATAGATTTGTTCTTCCTGCGTGTTGCTGTATTCGAAGTGTCCTTTCGGTTTAGCCCATTTTTCATTGGTGCTCGCATAGAGGTCGCGGTGAAAATAGGTATTGGCCTTATCCATACGGATACGTCCGGCCACGTTCAACCAGTCGAAGAAAATATATTTCACGTTTGCATGGAAGATGTAGCGGTCTCTAATGTTCTCTGCGACGTTGCGATAGGCTGTCCAATAAGGATTCTGCACCCCGAACACGCCCTCGCTCACCGGCCAATATTGCACGGGAATGTTGCGTGAGGGGCTCCAGCGTTCAAAGGTCTTGATGGGTTCCCATTCTTCGCCTCGCGGGAAGAGATAGGCCGCCACGATGGGATTCCAGTATTGCCCTTGCGAAACCATGTTACGGTCTTTCTGGCGGATATACTGGGCTCCAAGGCCGAGTTCCATTTTATCGTTCAGTAACTTCGCATTGTTGTTCACGGTGAAATTATAACGCTCATAGTTGTTGTTGGGCACAATGCCGCCCGCGTTGGTGGAAGCGACGGAAAGGAAGGTCTGGTTCTTTTCCGTGCCCGTGGTCAACGTGGCCGAGTTGATCAGATTTGTTCCCGTACGGAAAAAGTCTTTGGCCGGATCGTACGAAGAGGGTTTGTCCAGTTTTTCGCCCCAGCTTTCGTAAGAATTGGGTTTGTTGCCGTAAGTGTTCTGAAAACGCGGCATGACGAAAGGATTGCTGAATTCGAACGAAGACGTGATGTCCAATCGTGCCCGACCGGTTTCTCCCTTCTTCGTTGTAATCAGAATAACGCCGTTGGCGGCACTGCTACCGTACAAAGCGGCGGCGGAAGGTCCGGAAAGCACGGAGATGGAAGCGATGTCTTCGGGATTGAAATCGGCGATGCCTTCGCTGCCCACGCGTCCTTCGCCCATGATGCCGCTGTTTTCGCCCACGGAGGTGTTGAACAAAGGAATACCGTCGATTACATAAAGCACATTGTTGCTGCCTTCGATCGACTTGGCACCACGCATCACCACACGAGCCGCGCCACCCACACCGGATCCGCTTTTATTGATGGTGATACCCGCCACTTTACCGTTCAGCGCATTGACGAAGTTGGCGTCCTTCACCGTCGTCAGGGCTTCGTTCTTGATTTCCTGTACGTTGTACGAAAGGGCTTTCTCTGCACGCTTGATACCCAAGGCGGTGACCACCACTTCGTTCAGTACACGGTTGTCTTCCTGCAACGTGACATTGATCGGCCCGCGTCCGGATACTTTAATCGTTTGCGTGGCATATCCCACGTAAGACACCTCGATGACATCACCCTCTTTCACCTGAAGCGAGAAGTTGCCATCCAAATCGGTTATCGTGCCCGAGGCAGAGCCTTTCACTTTTACATTGACCCCGATGAGCGGTTCGCCTTTGGCGTCTTTTACCACTCCTTTCAAGAGGTAGGCCGACGAGGGAGTCGGGTTCTTTTGCGTGGAAAGAATGATTTGTTTGTCTACCACCGTATAGGTGACATTCGTTCCGCGAAAAATGTGGTTCAATACTTCCGTGATATTTCCGGTCTTACTTCTTACGGTAACCACCCGGCGGGTATCAATCTCCTTGTCGTTGTAAAGAAACACGTAGTCCGAAGACTTTTCGATTTGATTCAATACTTGCTCCACGGTAACGTTAGAAACCGATACAGGCACGTTCGTTCGCTGAGCATAGCCATTGTTGGCTGAAAGCTGAAATACTGCCATGAAAAGCAGCATGATACTGATCCTCATTTTTAAAGGTAGTTTTAGACTCAAAGCATATTCAGAGAGAGCCCCTGAAAATGAATGATTTTTTTTCATACATGTGCGGTTAACTGATAATAAAAAAAGATTAAGGTAATGACGGAAAACAAGATTCGTTCCGTCATAGGTTCTCAACATAATCAAGCGTAAAGACATTCCGCTATCGCGGTCATGCTTTTACCGGTCAGGGTTTTCTTCATTCTTTGTTTTTTAAGGTCATAGGCATTTCATCTTTTCAAGGTTAATATAAATCGATCATAATCTTTTTCTTCGTCAAAGTTCCGTCGGCACGCTGTTCACACTCTTCCACGCTCCACTTCAGGTTGGCCGATTTGCCCAAATAATCCAGAATCTGCGGAAGCGTTTCGTCGCGGAACGTGGCGCGGTATCTGTATTCTTTGTCCGAATGGTTGCGGAAGGCAATCGTCACGTTGAAATGCCGCTCCATCCGCCTGAAAATCTCTTCGAGCGAAGCATTCCGGAAGATCAGTTTTCCTTCTTTCCATGCCACTTTTTCGTACACGTCGATTTTTTCTTTCAGGGCCTTGCCTGTGATGCGGTCGTAAACGAAGTACTCGCCGGGTTCCAATGCGCACTGAGGCCGGCCGGGGAGCAACACGTTGACACGTCCTTCTTCGAGCACCGTCTCCACGCAATCATCCTCACCATAGGCCGAAACGTTGAAACGCGTGCCGTACACATATACATTCATCCCGTGAGGGGTATTCACGTAGAAGGGCGATTCTTTGTCGGCCGTCACCTCAAAATAGGCCTCGCCGTCCAAGTGCACTTGCCGCGAAGCACTGTGAAAACGGGCGGGGAATCGCAAACGGCTGCCCGAATTGAGCCAGACCACCGAACGATCGGGCAATTCATAGCGAACAATGGAACCCGTAACGGCGGTGATTTCCGCATATTGCTCCGCCGGTTCGGGCCGGTTAAAATGCAGATAACCCAGCAACAAACTTGCGACCAGTAGCGGCAAAGCGAGAAAGGCGGCATAACGCGTCAGCCGTTGCAGGAGGCGTGTGCGTCGCCGTTCGTTTCGCCTGTGCAGGAATCTTCGGTAAGCGGCTTCCGTATCCGTCGATTCCAGTTCGAGGATGTCTTCGCTGATGGCTTTTGCACGGTCGAGCCACTTCTCCATATCGGGATGTGCGTTGTTCGTTTCCAAGTTCTTTTTTGCTTTGATTCATTTATAATACAACCCGGTCGGCGAAAAAGGACAACCATTTTCATTTTTTATTTCGCAGCGACGAAAAAACACGTGCAATTCCGAAGCCCGAAGCGTTGTCGGCAAGAAGATGAAACGGGCAGACCGCCGCCGTATTTGCCGGTCTGAATTGGGAATCTGAAAATTATCCTTTAATTTTGTCTCTGCAAAACGGAGGATTCAGTAACAGATTCGGCATGATGCTTTCGCTCACAGAAGGAAAAAAGGAAGAACGATTCCGGCGCTTATTCGAAGAGTATTACGCGCCCTTCTGCCTCTATGCCAAGCAATTCGTGGAAGACAGGGCCATGAGAGAAGACATCGTTTCGGAAGTGTTTACGGTGGTCTGGGAAAAACTCGACGAAGACAGTCTGAACATGGACACCGCCCTCGGATACATCAAAATGTCGGTCCGCAACCGATGCCTTAACCTGCTCAAGCATCAGGAGTACGAATGGTCCTACGCCGAGTGGCAGCAACACAAGGCACCGATCTATGCCTCTTCGCCCGACAGCCTCTATACGGCGGAAGAATTATATGGCCTTTTGTCCGACACGCTGCAAAAACTTCCGGAACATTACCGAAGCGTCTTCCTGAAAAGCTTTATCGAAAGCAAAACACACGCGGAGATAGCCGACGAAATGCACCTCAGCGTGAAATCCGTCAATCGGTATAAACAAAGAGTGATGGCCATACTCAAAGAAAACTTCAAAGACTACATGCCTTTCCTGCTGCTCGCATTTGCCCTGAGGCAAGGGCGGTAACCGTTCATCCCCGAACGAAAATCACGGCGGCGTTCAGATGCGGTCGGCCTCGACATAACCGTTCATCACGGCATAGATGGTCAGTCCCGACACGGAACGAATGCCCAATTTTTCGATGATGTTTTTGCGGTGAGTGATGACGGTGGTTTGGCCGATGTTCAATTTGTCGGCAATCTCCTTATTGATCATGCCCTGAGCGATGAGCGAGAGCACTTCGATTTCGCGTGCCGAAAGCAGTTCTTTCGCCATCGGTGCGGAACAATCGTGGGGCATTCCCTTGCCGGCCGTCGGATGCCGGTGCGCATGACGATACAGTTTGAGAAGGTTCTTCATCAATTCTTCTTCCCTCTCGTAAATGTTCAGCGTGGCAACGCCCGACAGGTGGAACTGCGGACTTTCTCCGGCCAACACGATGGTTCGCCGTTTGCGCGGAAGAAAGAAAGCATTGTGCTCGATGTAGGTTTGCGCCGAAATGAAGTAATGCGCATACATGTCGGGCGTGTCGTCGATGAGTTCGGCAAAATTCCGGAACGTGCGGACGGTGATTGCGGGAATCATGCCTTCCAGTATGTTTTTCAGCCCCATGCAAGTCAGGACGTTCGGCTCGACGATGGCGATTTCGGATGAGAGATGTGTGTGATTCGGTGTCATGATACAAACGTTTTTTATCGGCTTCCGAGGTACAGGGCGACGGCTTCGGCGCAACGTTCGCCATCGACTCCCGCCGAAACGATGCCGCCCGCATAACCCGCTCCCTCTCCGCAGGGGAACAGACCGCCAAGGCCGACGTGCTGAAGCGTGTCGCGATGACGCACGATGCGCAGAGGCGCCGAAGTGCGGGTTTCCACGCCGAGCATCACGGCCTCGTTCGTGAGGAAGCCCCGACTGCGGCCGAACTGACGGAATCCGTATGCCAGACGCTCGGTGATGAAATCGGGCATCCAGAAATGCAAGGGAGAGGAAACGAGGCCCGGCGCATACGACGTGTCGGGCAAATCGTAACTGAGTTTCTTTTGAACAAAATCGACCATGCGTTGTGCGGGAGCCGTCTGACGACATCCGCCTTGCAGCCAGCAACGGCGTTCGAGCTCTTCCTGAAACCGCAAGACGGACAGCAGGTCGTCGCTGCCCAAGTCTTCGGGACGCACTTCGACCACCATGCCCGAATTGCTCCAACGCGAACCGCGGTTCGAAGGCGACATTCCGTTGACCACGACTTGCTCCGGTCCGCTTGCCGCCGGAACGATGAATCCGCCGGGGCACATGCAGAAGCTGTACACGCCCCGCCCGTCGGCTTGCGTCACAAAACTGTATTCGGCAGCCGGGAGATATTTCCCCCGTCCCTGACGGCTATGGTACTGTATTTGATCGATTAGCGCCGACGGGTGCTCAAGCCTCACCCCCACGGCAATGCCCTTCGGTTCCATCGCTATGCCGTCGGCGGCCAAACGGCGATAAACATCGCGTGCCGAATGTCCCGTGGCAAGGATGACGGGGCCGTGAAAAGTCTTTCCCGTATTGGTCTCGATGCCTTTCACCTCGTTTTCACGGATAATCAGTGCGTCCATGCGGGTTTGAAAGTGCACTTCTCCGCCGCAATCGAGGATGGTGCGCCGCATGTTTTCGATGACTCGCGGCAATTTATCCGTCCCGATGTGCGGATGGGCATCGGCAAGGATGGAAGCCGAAGCTCCGTGCTGGCAGAACACGTGGAGAATCTTCTCGGCGTTGCCCCGTTTCTTGCTCCGGGTGTAAAGTTTGCCGTCGGAATAAGCTCCCGCGCCACCTTCGCCGAAACTGTAGTTCGATTCGGGGTCGACAATATGTTCACGGTTGATTTGCGCCAGGTCTTTTTTGCGCTCGCGCACGTCTTTTCCCCGTTCGACGACGACGGGACGCAAGCCCAGTTCGATGAGGCGCAATGCGGCAAACAGTCCGCCGGGACCGGCACCGACCACGACAACCTGCGGCTTGTTTTCGACGTTGGGATAATCGGTTCGCGTAAATTCGTCCTTGGGGGGCTGCTCGCGAAGATAGACCCGTATGCCGAGATTCACGAAGACGGTGCGCTGGCGCGCGTCAATGCTCCGTCGCAATATGCGGACGGCCGTGATGTCGATCGGCGCAAGTCCTTTCTCGCCCGACAGGTATTCCCGCAGGCGTTGTTCGTTGGCGGCTGTTTCGGGCAGGACGCGCAGTTGGTATTCTTGTATCATGGCAAAAAATGGATGAGTCGCGTGCCGGATTCCCGGGGAATCCGGATCATGCGCTGATGTTTTTTCTGTGGAGTTCGACCTGCTCGAAGATGGCAAACAACTCGGCCCGAGTCTCGGCACGCAACATGGCGATGCGGATGTCTCTGAAGTTGGGAATACCCTTGAAGAGCGGGCTTGCGGCCAGATGCCGGCGCACGTGCAGGATTCCCCGGCGTTCGTCGAGCAGGGTCACGCTGTCGTTCACCTCGCGGCGCAATACGTCCAGACACCACTCGAAGCTCGGCGGCGGAAGTTCTTCGCCCGTGGCAAGAAAATGTTTCACTTCCTTGAATATCCACGGACGCCCGAAGCTGGCACGGCCTATCATCACCGCATCCACGCCGTAGCGGTCGAAGCATTCTTTGCAACGTTGCGGGCTGCCGACGTCGCCGTTGCCGATGATGGGAATTTTCATGCGCGGATTATTCTTCACTTCACCGATAAGCGTCCAGTCCGCCTCGCCCGTGTACATCTGCGCGCGCGTTCGTCCGTGAATGGTGAGGGCGGCGATGCCGCAATCCTGAAGCTGTTCGGCCAAATCGACGATGATTTTGTGATCGGCATCCCAGCCCAAGCGGGTTTTTACCGTGACGGGTATGCGCACGGCATTCACCACAGCGCGGGTGATTTCGAGCATTTTCGGCACATCCCTGAGCATTCCCGCCCCCGCTCCTTTGCCTGCAACCCGTTTCACGGGGCAGCCGAAATTGATGTCGAGCACATCGGGACGGGCCTGCTCCGCGATGCGTGCGGCTTCCGTCATGGCATCGGTGTCTTTTCCATAAATTTGTATGGCCACGGGGCGTTCGCGCTCGCCGATGTTGAGCTTTTGTGCCGTTTTGTTGACGGAGCGTATCAAGGCGTCGCTCGACACGAATTCGGTGTAAACCATGTCGGCGCCGAATTCTTTGCACATCAGCCGGAAAGCCGGATCGGTGACATCCTCCATCGGGGCCAGCAACACGGGATAAGGGCCTAAGTCTATGTGGTTTATTTTCATTCTTCCTTGTTTTTAGCCCGACAAAGGTACGGAAAAGATACGGAGATTACGGCAAGGAATGGTTTTCCACCTCTCGTCCGTCTTTTTTTGGGTCCGAAATGTCCGTTAATTTTATCGTTTTGGGGCGATTTCGTCTTCCCCGGCCTCCTCTTTCGATAAAAAATACAGACTCTTTTTTCGACTCCGTCAAATTCGTTTTTCAACAAAAAAGGCGTCGTTTTTGCAAAAACGTCTGCCTCGTTTTTTCTAAAATGAAAAATACGCTGTTTCATCGAAAATATCTGTTTTTTCAACAAAAAAGGCTGCAAAATCCCGCAGGATTCGCAGCCTATCACGCTGTATGGAGGTTTTTCATGCGGGTTTTCAACCCGTATGAACGTTATTTTTGTCCGAATAGATTACTATTTTTGTCTTCATGAGCCGTGGATTTCCGTTGGGTTATCGGAACAAAGATAAGAGAAAAACGGGAATTACGGCGCGAAGTAAACGAAATAATCAATACGATGCCGAAGCCCGTATGCCCTCGTTGCGCAGCAGCTCCACGATGCGGTCGAGTTCTTCGGGCGATGCTTTTTGCAGATGATGCGACGGCGTTTCCCGGTCGATGGTGTAGATCATGACTTCGCGCGGGCCGATTTCCTTCACGGCGTCTATCCACGGGAGCACGTAGCGATCGGTGGTATTGTTCACGTCGCGCCCCTCGAACGTGCCTTTCAGGAACATGGTCTGCACGACGCATTTTCCCCGGAACCGTTTCATGCCTTCCACGATTCCGGCCACGGAATAAGCTCCCGTGGGGCGGTCGATGAGGCGGATGTAGTCTTCGTCTGCCGTATCCAGTTTCAGGATGTTGTTGTCCACCTTGCACAGGGCCTCGAACACGGCCGGCCGATGGATGAGCGTGGCGTTGCTCAGCACGCTGATTCCGGCCTGCGGACAGTATCGGTCGCGCAGCTCGATGGTGTCGTCTATGATTGCGGCAAAGCGAGGATGTGCCGTAG
>JBHAEN010000271.1:0-4052 GCA_041855645.1 Bacteroides sp.
CATTTGACGTCTGAAACACGTGCATTTCAGACGTCAGACACGCGCATTTCAGACGTCAAATGGGCGCAGTTGTCGCGTGAATTGCGTGCATTTCGGAAACCGGGTCGAATTGTGTAAAAAAAGAAGAATGTCGGAGTGCGAGGGGGAACAGGTGGAAAAACGCTCAAGCGGGGCCTGTTTTTCTCCAAAAGATGAGGATAGACTCATTGCCGGTATGGGGAATGGGGGAACCGAAGGCTTCACGCTTTTAGCGAACGACAGCATAACAAAAAAAATCAGGATGATTCAAAAGAAAACAAACAGAAAGCGAAGACAAAAACCGGAATTCAAAACACCCCAAAAAGAGTTTTACAGAAGAATCGACAAATTTTGCACTTGCCGGTTGGCTATGCCTAAAAACAAATAACCTTGCCAAACCGTTAAAAAACAAGGGAAAGTAAGAAGAACGTATTGAATTTTGTCTACATTTGTCGCCAAGTATCAACGAATTTATTTTATAATATTATGGAATTTCAAGAAGAAAGAACGGTAAATAAAGTAAGAGAACAGAAGCCGAAAGGTCCTTCGGCTGCATTTGTGGGTGCGGCTTGGGCCGTGTTGATCATCGGGGCGGTGTCTTATGTCATCGGTCTGTTCAATGCCGATATGCAACTCAATGAGAAAGGTTATTATCTCACCATTCTTTTATACGGTCTGTTCTCGGCTGTGGCCGTGCAGAAAAGTGTGCGTGACAAGGAAGAAGGCATTGCCATCACTCCTATTTTCTACGCGCTCAGCTGGTTTTCCACCGTTGCGGCCATTGTGCTCCTCGTCATCGGACTGTGGAATGCCGAACTGGCTTTGAGCGAAAAGGGATTCTACGGCATGTCATATACGCTGAGTCTCTTTGCCGCCATGACTGTGCAAAAGAACGTGCGGGATGCCGCAAACAGTAAAGTATGAGAAAGTTTGTCGTCATCAGCCTGTCGGTTTTATTTTTTCTCGGCCTCCTGTTGGTCGGGGCGGGCTTTTACATGCTCGACATCTCGCTGAAACCCGAAGGAGGACAACGGGATATCGAAGGTTCGTACCGCTACATGTTCGGCGAATATCCCGGGCTGGAAACGTGGGTCGACAGTCTGAAACAAGCCGAAGCCTTGCGCGACACGTTTATTACGGCCGACGACGGAGCGCGTTTGCATGCTTTATACGTTCGTGCGGCGATGCCGACGGACAAGACTGCCGTCCTCGTTCACGGCTATACGGACAATGCCGTGCGTATGTTGATGATCGGGCAGCTTTACAGTCGGGATTTGGGCTACAACATCCTGTTGCCCGATTTGCGCAACTCCGGACTGAGCGACGGCGATCATTACAACATGGGATGGTTAGACCGTTTCGACGTCATTCGCTGGCTGAACGTGGCCCATCAACTCTATGGCGGACGCACGCAGATGGTGGTTCACGGCATTTCGATGGGAGGCGCCACCACCATGATGGTGTCGGGCGAGTCCCTGCCGGACTATGTGAAGTGCTTCGTGGAAGATTGCGGTTACACTGCCGTGAGCGATGAATTTACGCATAAGTTGAAGAGCGATTACGGATTGCCTCCGTTTCCGCTCATTCCCGTCACCGGTGCACTCTGCAAACTGAAGTACGGCTGGAGCTTCGATGAGGCTTCGGCTTTGCGTCAGGTGGGACGTTGCACGCTACCCATGCTCTTTATTCACAGTGATGCCGACACTTACGTCCCCACGGCTATGGTTTATCCGCTTTACGAGGCGAAGCCGGGAGAAAAGGAATTGTGGATCACCGTCGGATCGTCCCACGCCATGTCCTATCGCGACCATAAGGAAGATTACACCCGTCGCGTCCGCGATTTCGTGAGTAAATACATGAAATCCGAATAACGCCCCCGTTTCGGGGCATTATAATGCCGTCTTGCCAACCTTTCGAGGTTAATGTCCGAACTTCGCATGGTTCGGACATTGATGCGCTTGTGTCGCGTGTTAACTTTGAAAGGCTGACAAGGCGGTATTCTATTCTGCCCTTCGTCTCTTCTTCTCAACCGTGTTTTTGCTGTCGAAAGAAGCATCCGCGCGTATTTCGGACGGAGAGCGATTTCATCGCCGGCCATCGGAATCGGACGGTGCGGGGAATGGCGAAGCGGATTTTTGCCTATCTTTGCTCCGAATAACGAATCATTAACGAAACGGATATACCCCAGAGAATATGCTGAAATTGATTTCATGGAACGTCAACGGACTGCGCGCCGTCAAGGAAAAAGGCTTTGAAGATATTTTTCGCCGTTTGAACGCCGATTGCTTCTGTTTACAGGAGACGAAGATGCAGGAAGGACAACTCGACCTGCAATTCCCCGGCTACGAATCGTATTGGAACTATGCGGAAAAGAAAGGTTACTCGGGAACAGGTATCTACACCCGCCGCAGCCCGCTGAACGTGACTTACGGAATCGGACTTGAGGAACACGATCGCGAAGGCCGCGTCATTACCCTCGAAATGGACAACTTCTACCTGATTACCGTTTACACGCCCAATTCGCAGGACGAACTTCGTCGTTTGGACTACCGCATGCGTTGGGAAGACGATTTCCGCGGTTACCTGCTTCGCTTAAATGCGAAGAAACCGGTCATTGTTTGTGGCGATTTGAATGTGGCCCATCGGGAAATCGACCTTAAAAATCCGAAAACGAACCGTCGCAATGCAGGCTTCACGGACGAAGAGCGCGAGAAGATGACCATCCTGCTCAATGCCGGATTTACCGACACATTCCGATTTTTTTATCCCGATTTGACGGATGCTTACAGCTGGTGGAGCTACCGTTTTCGCGCTCGCGAAAAGAATACGGGGTGGCGCATCGACTATTTTCTTGCCTCGTCGTCGCTCGACCCCGTGTTGCGCGGTGCGGCCATTCACGCCGACGTGATGGGTTCCGACCACTGTCCCGTGGAACTTACCCTCGACTTGTAAACGGCCCTTTGCCGGTATTCCTCATCGCTCATGATTGATCAATCGACCATAGACCGCATACTTGATGCCGCGCAGATTGTCGACGTGGTGTCGGAGTTCGTGACGCTTCGCCGTCGCGGTGTCAACTACGTGGGACTTTGTCCTTTTCACAACGAAAAAACACCGTCGTTCAGCGTGTCGCCGGCCAAGGGAGTGTGTAAGTGCTTCAGCTGCGGAAAGGGCGGCAACGCGGTACATTTCATCATGGAGCACGAGCAGATGTCGTACTACGAGGCTCTGAAGTTTCTGGCCAAGAAGTATAACATCGAAATCAAGGAACGTGAATTAACGAGCGAAGAAAAAGAAGCGCAAACGGTGCGCGAGAGCATGTTTGTGGTAAACAATTTTGCCCGCGACTATTTCTGCGACACGCTGCACAAGCATGTCGAAGGGCGCAGTGTGGGGCTGGCTTATTTTCGTTCGCGCGGTTTTCGCGACGACATCATCGAGAAGTTTCAGTTGGGCTATTGCACCGAAAGCCATGACGCCATGTCGCAAGAAGCGATTCGCCGGGGATACCGCAAGGAATTTCTGGTCAAAACGGGTATTTGTTACGAAACGGACGACGGACGTTTGCGCGATCGCTTCTGGGGGAGAGTCATCTTTCCCGTGCATACGCTTTCGGGAAAGGTTGTCGCCTTCGGCGGACGCGTATTGAGTAACGCCACGAAAGGCGTGAAGGTGAAGTACGTCAACTCGCCCGAATCGGAAATCTATCACAAAAGCAACGAACTCTACGGCATCTTCTTCGCCAAGCAAGCCATGGTGAAACAAGATCGCTGTTATTTGGTGGAGGGATACACGGATGTCATCTCCATGCACCAGTCGGGCATCGAAAACGTTGTCGCCTCGTCGGGTACGGCACTCACGCCGGGACAAATACGTCTGATCCATCGTTTCACGAATAATATCACCGTGCTCTACGACGGCGACGTGGCGGGCATCAAAGCCTCTTTGCGCGGTATCGACATGCTGCTCGAAGAAGGGATGAACGTTCGCGTATGCCTCCTGCCCGATGGTGACGACCCCGACTCGTTTGCCCG
>JBHAEN010000272.1:0-30298 GCA_041855645.1 Bacteroides sp.
CCATACACAGCGAAAGGCTGCAAATCTTACGGGATTTTGCAGCCTTTTTGTTGAAAAAACGGACCATTTTCGGCTAAACGGCGCAATTCTCGTTTTAGCAAAAACGAAGGAGACATTTTTGCAAAAACGACGCTTTTTTCTTTGCAAAAACGATATTGATGAAAAAGCAAAAGGTATATGTATTTTTTACCGGGGAAGAACGCCCGCGAAGACAAACCTCCGGAAAAACAATAAAATAAACGGACAAAATCGACTCCAAACGCCAAAGAAGCCGGACAAGCCGGCGCGAGGCTCGTCGTCGCGCCCATGAAAAACAAGAAACGGGTTGCGAACCACGGAAAACGCCCACGACTTTTCCTCCCCGATTGAGGCACAAACCACGCCACACAGCCTCAAAAACAGTCCCAAACACGAAAAATGTACCAAAACATCCTCTCTAATGAACAATTTAGGTGGGTTTCTTTCGTTCCCGCGCCTTATTTTTGCAGACAAGAAAAACCAATCATTATTTAATAAACAACCCTTTTATTATGAAAACGATACTTTGCACAGCAGGTATTTCCTTTCTCATGCTCACGAGTTGCGGCGAACAAAAAAAGACGGCGGACTTTATCCGCGACAACATCGACAACGCCGTCGCTCAACACACGCTTCAAACCGATCTCATCGAAAAGAGCGGAAAGATTCTCAACCCGAGAACCGTGAAAAAAGACGGAAGCATTTCATACATCCCCATCGACGACTGGTGTTCGGGATTCTTCCCCGGAAGCATGTGGCTCACCCATCACCTCACGGGCGATGCCAAATGGTTGCCCCTGGCCGAGAAGTACACCGAAGCCCTCGACTCGGTAAAGCACCTGAAATGGCATCATGACGTGGGTTTCATGATCGGATGCAGCTACCTCAACGGCTATCGTCTGGCGAAGAAAGAAGCCTATAAAGATGTGGTGGTCGAAGCCGCCCGTTCGCTCTCCACACGTTTCCGTCCCGGTGCGGGCGTCATCCAATCGTGGGATGCGGACAGGGGATGGCAGGGCACACGCGGATGGAAGTGTCCGGTCATTATCGACAACATGATGAACCTCGAACTCTTGTTCGAAGCCACACGCTTCTCGGGCGACTCGACTTTTCATCGCATAGCCGTGAAACATGCGGATGTAACGATGGCCAACCATTTCCGCGACGACAACAGCTCGTATCACGTGGTCGACTACGATCCCGAAACGGGAGAAGTGCGCAAACGCCAGACGGCGCAGGGTTATGCCGACGAATCGGCATGGGCGCGCGGACAGGCTTGGGGACTGTATGGCTACCTGACCTGCTACCGCTACACGCGCGATGAGAAATACCTCATGCAAGCACAGAAGATATACGATTTCATCTTCAATCACAAGAATCTGCCCGACGATCTCGTGCCTTACTGGGACTACAACGCTCCCAACATCCCCGACGAACCCCGCGACGCTTCGGCCGCCGCATGCACCGCTTCGGCGCTCTACGAAATGGATACGTTCCTCCCCGGCAAAGGATATAAGGCAAAGGCCGACAAAATCATGGCAAGCCTCGGTTCTCCCGATTATCGCGCCGCCGTGGGAACCAACGGCAACTTCATCCTGATGCACTCCGTCGGCAGCATTCCTCACAATCAGGAGATAGACGTGCCGCTGAACTATGCCGACTATTATTTCCTCGAGGCTATGATGCGTAAAGCCGCAGCCGAAAAGTAAACGAAATCCCGTGCGCACACCGCGCACGCCCTTACCCTTGAAAGCAGTGAATAAACAGGTCAACTTTATCTTGAGCGGACTGACGCTCTTAACGGCGCAGGGCTGCAAAATGCCGAAAACGGCGGCGGAGCCTCAGCGTCCCAATGTGATTTATGTCTTCCCCGATCAGTTTCGCAATCAGGCGATGGGTTTCTGGAATCACGGCGATTTCCGGGGGAAAGTGAACTTCAAGGCCGATCCTGTGCATACGCCTCATCTCGACGCGTTTGCCCGGGAATCGGTCGTACTGACTTCGGCACAAAGCAACTGTCCGCTGAGCAGCCCTCATCGCGGGATGCTGCTCACCGGCATGTATCCTCACCGGAGCGGCGTGCCGTTGAACTGCAACTCGACACGCCCCATCAGTTCCCTGCGCGAAGACGCGGAGTGCATAAGCGATGTTTTCAACCGGTCGGGCTATGATTGCGCCTACTTCGGAAAGTTGCACGCCGATTTTCCCACACCGAACGACCCGGCCAATCCCGGGCGGTACGTCGAGGAAAAACGCCCCGTGTGGGATGCTTACACCCCCAAAGAACGTCGGCACGGGTTCAATTACTGGTATTCTTACGGAACCTTCGACGAACATAAGAATCCGCATTATTGGGATACGGACGGCGTGCGACACGACCCCCGTTCATGGTCGCCCCTGTGGGAAGCCGGCAAGGTGGTGTCTTACCTGAAAAACGAAGGCGGCGTACGCGACACGAAAAAGCCTTTCTTCATCATGGTGGGCATGAATCCCCCGCATAGTCCCTATAAATCTTTGGACGACTGCATGGAGGAAGACTACAACCTCTACAAGGATATTCCGGTGGACAGCCTGCTCATCCGCCCCAATGCCGACAAACGCATGCAGAAGGCTCCTTCCGTGCGCTACTATTTCGCTTCGATTACGGGAGTCGACCGCGCTTTCGGACAGATACTGGCCGCGTTGAAGGAACTCGGTCTGGAAAAGAACACCATCGTCGTATTCGCCTCCGACCACGGCGAGACCATGTGCAGTCAAGGAACCGAAGACCCCAAAAACTCTCCTTATGCCGAATCGATGAACATTCCCTTCGTCGTGCGCTATCCCGAAAAGCTACGTCCGCGAACGGACGATCTGCTGCTGTCTTCGCCCGACATCATGCCCACGTTGCTCGGCATGTGCGGACTTCAAGACTCGATTCCCTCCGGCGTGCAAGGACGTAACTTCGCACCCTTCTTCTTTCAAGAGGAGGCAACGACACCGACACGCCCCACGGCGGCTCTGTACATTCAGAATGTGGACGGAAAGAAAGACGACGACGGACTGGTGCAAACCTACTTCCCGATATCGAGAGGAGTAAAGACGGCGCGATACACCCTGGCTCTGTACATCGACCGCAACACGAAAAGTCTGGTGAGAAGCCTGCTGTTCGATGACCTGACCGACCCTTACCAACTTCGGAACATTCCGTTGGATGAGCAACCCGAAGTGACCCGGGAACTTTACCGCGAACTGGGTGCCATCCTGAAAGAGATCGAAGACCCTTGGTACACGGAGAAGATTCTTTCCGACATCATACCTTATTAAACCAAAATCCGACAGTTCTATGAAAGCATTATTCATCTTTCCGCTTCTGTTCCTCACCCTACCTCTCCGAGCCGACGGCTTTGCGGGATTCGAGGACGGCGTGCCTCAAGGCTTCACCGTTTCCGGCCAAGGCCACGTCAAAACCTCCACCTTATATTATAAAGAAGGCAAACAGAGTTTGGAATGGAATTTCCTGCCCGGATCCGCATTGGACGTACGTGTCACTCCTTTCGAGCTGAACGAGAAGCAAGAGGGACAATACGGAATCACCTTGTGGATTTACAACGAACAGCCCCGGAAAGACTCCATCCGGTTTGAGTTTCTGAACGGGTCGGGCGAAGTGTCTTACCGGTTCGCCTATCATCTGCAAGCGGCCGGATGGCGCGCCTGCTGGATATCGTTCGCCTACATGCAAGGAGACAAAAAAGATAAACACATCGCCGGATACAGGCTGATTGCCCCCCAACGTGAAGGGCGCATCTTCCTCGATCGGCTGACTTTTCCCGAAAAACAAATCAACGCCCGTACCACGCCCGACCAACAGATGCCATCGAACAACGGACTCGACAGCCGCGACCTTTGGCACTGGTGTCTGGTCTGGAAATGGGAACAACAAACTTACGATATTCCGCTCCGCTCCAAGCTGAGCGGTTCGCAGAAAAAAGACCTGAAAACCGTGGAAAAACGGCTCACCGAGTTTCTCGACATCAAGAAAGCACCGGCCAAAGACGTGGAAGCGGCCTATAACATTTACCGAAACGCAGGCATCGCCCCGTCGGAAGCCGGAACCGGATTCGTCGGCAAACCCCTCGTCGCACCGGATGAGCAAAACAAAGAGGCCGGCGAACTGTCATGGAACAGCATCGACGCCATGCTCGCCGGATTTGCCTACGACGCCTGTTATAACGGTAATGAAGAAGCGAAGACTCACTACTTCACCGTTTTCGACTATGCCATCGATCAGGGATTCGCCTACGGAAGCGGCATGGGAACGAACCATCATTACGGTTATCAGATACGACGCATATATACGACGGCATGGTTGATGCGCGACGCCATCCATCGCCATCCCAACCGCGAGGCTTATCTGGCCGCGCTGCGTTTTTGGGCAGCTTTGCAGGAAACGCGCCGCCCTTGCCCTCCGGACAGGGACGAATTGCTCGACTCATGGCATACGCTCCTGACAGCCAAAGTCGTTGCGGCCATGCTTTTCGTCGACCCGTGCGAGCAGGAACAGGCACTGACGGGGTTGTCGCGATGGGTGTCTACCTCACTGCGCCACACACCGGGAACGCTCGGCGGCATCAAGGTCGACGGCACAACGTTCCATCACGGCGGTTTTTATCCGGCCTATTCGACCGGAGCGATTGCCAGCGTGGGCCGATTCATCGGTCTGACCAACGGAACCGTCTTCAGCCCCACCGTGGAGGCTCGCCAATGTTTCAAGTCGGCCCTTGTGGCCATGCGCAACTACTGTAACCTTCACGAATGGGGTACAGGCATCGGCGGAAGGCATCCTTTTGGGGGAAAGATGGGGAACGATGACATCGAAGCCTTCGCGTTTCTGGCCTTGTCGGGAGACTTGTCCGGCAACGGAGATGAATTCGATTGGGAATTGGCGGGCGACTACCTGCGTCTGCTCAACAAGAGAAACACCCCCAACGGTAAATATTTCTTCGAACAAGGCGTGCAAACCGGCAAGGCCCCGCAAGGTTTCTTCGTTTTCAACTACGGTTCGGCCGGTGTTTTCCGCAGAGCCGATTGGATGGTAACCCTGAAGGGCTACAACACCGACGTGTGGGGTGCGGAAATCTATGCGAAAGACAATCGTTACGGACGCTACCAAAGCTACGGTTCGGTACAGATCATGGGCAAAGGAACACCGGTTTCCCGACTCGGAAGCGGATTCTCGCAAGAGGGGTGGGATTGGAATCGCCTGCCCGGAACGACAACCATACACTTGCCTTTCGAACTTCTGGACAGCCCCTTGAAAGGCACCACGATGGCACGCTCTACGGAAAACTTCTCGGGAAGCAGCTCACTCGGAGGCAGAAACGGCATGTTTGCCATGAAGCTGAAGGAGCGGGAACTCCGGAACTTCACGCCAAGTTTCGTGGCGCGCAAGTCGGTATTCTGCTTCGACAACCGACTGGTCTGTCTCGGCACGGACATTTCGAATTCCAACGCCGAGTATCCCACGGAAACCACGCTCTTTCAGGTTCAAGACACCGGAAAGCCCCTCTACAGCAGTGCCGACAAGCATTGGCTGCACGACGGGTACAGCAACTATTATCACGTGACGACGGGAAACGTCCGCACGCAAGTGGGGCAGCAGGAGTCGATGCATGAAAAGCGGCGCGTACCCACGAACGGCCAATTCGCCACGGCATGGATCGAACACGGGAAAGCTCCGGAAGGCGAAAGTTACGAATACCTCGTGCTCATACAACCCACCGAAAGCGAACTGCAACATGCGCAAAAGATCTCTCCCTACGAAGTGCTGCAACGTGACCGGACGGCACACGTCGTATTCGACAAGGCAACGGGCATCACCGCTTATGCCGCTTTCGACGCATATCGTTCCGAAAGCGACCGGACGATAGTTTCGATTCCGGCCGAAACGATGCTCATGTACGCGGAAGAAGCCGACGGAAAGCTACGCCTCAGCGTATGCGACCCCAATCTGAATATCTCCGAAAAGACGTACACGACGAAAGAAGCCAGTCGTCCCATCGAGAAAGCCATCGTACTGAAAGGCAAGTGGAGACTTGCTTCGACGCACGAAAACGTCAAACTGACCCAAGCCGACGGGCAAACTCAGATTACGATCAGCTGCCGGCACGGCCTTCCGGTGGAAATGATGCTGGAGAAACGATAGATCGACTCGTTTTCAAACACACGGAGAAACCGCTCCTCAAAGTGTGTCATAAAAGGATGAAATGCAAGGCGCCGAGAGTGAGGGCGAAGGGAATATATATTGTATATGACCGAACCCGAAACTCGAAAGCGACACGGCAGTTCGCCTTTCATGACACACTTTCTTTTGATATGCCCGGAATGCGCATCCGTTATCTTCCGCCCGTCCGCTCTTGACTTCCTTTCGCTGCATAAAATCGATTGCCGGTCTGCACCTTCCTTTTCGTTTGCCTGCACCCAAACGAAAAAGCGGGTGTAGTGAAACTTTCGTTCGGGTGCAGACCAACGAATAATTTCATGCATGCGCAAGGCTTGTTCGCTTCGGCGGAAAAAAGAGATTGATGCGAGGGAAATCGCCCTATTCGGGCACAATCTGTACGATATTGTACCTATTGAGTATGATTTACGCACATGGAAGCATGCTTTGAGGCTTATTTTTGCAAGAGTTAAGAGACAATAACATTGTCGACCTAAACTAATTTTAATTGTTAACTGTATCAACCTCTGTAACCCAATCTATGAACAGACAGAAGTATGCGAAAAGAAAATGGGGAAAGTATGTCGGCACGCTAATGCTGCTGTTTCCCTCTCTTGCGCTATGGGCGCAAACACAAGTCACAGGAATTGTGACCGACGAAAGCGGTCTGGAAATCATCGGTGCCAACGTGCGGGAAAAGGGCACGCCCAACGGTACGATCACCGACGTGAATGGGAATTTCCGACTGCAAGTTAATAACCTCAACAAGGCCGTTCTACAAGTTTCTTTCATCGGCTACGAAACGAAAGAAGTGCCCGTCGGCGGACAGAAAAAGTTCACCATTGTCTTGAAGGAAACGGCCAACGAACTTCAAGAAGTTACGGTAGTGGCCTACGGCACGCAAAAGAAAGAAACCCTGACAGGAGCCATTTCTTCATTGGGCAACGAAGCCTTGGTACGTTCGCCCAATGCCAGCGTGGCCAATACGCTTGCCGGACAGATTAGCGGACTCTCGTCCGTTCAAACCAGCGGCCAGCCGGGACGCGAAGACCCGAAGATATTCGTTCGCGGCGTAGGATCGCTCACCGAAGGAGCTTCTTCGCCGCTTATCTTGGTCGACGGAGTGGAGCGTTCGTTCTTCCAGATGGATCCTAACGAAATCGAAAGCGTTACGGTGCTGAAAGATGCTTCGGCAACCGCCGTATTCGGTGTGCGCGGCGCAAACGGCGTCATTCTGGTAACCACACGCAGGGGCGTGGAAGGCAAGGCGAAGATCTCCGTCAATTCATCCGCCGGCATACAGATGCCCACGCGCATGCTCGAAATGGCCGACAGCTACACGTATGCCACGCTTCGCAATGAAATCATCACGAACGACAAACCCGAGGCCAAGGAAGAAGACTTGGTTTTCTCTCCTTATGCCATCGAGCGTTTTCGCCTGAACGACGAGCCCCTCTTCTACCCCAGCATCGACTGGCGTCGATATTTATTAAGAAAGGCATCGGTGCAGACACAGCACAATGTGAACATCTCCGGAGGGACAAAAGACCTCAAGTATTTCATTTCACTCGGCTTTCTCTACCAAGACGGTCTGCTGAAGCAATTCAAAGGGCTGTCTTACGACAATAATTATAAATACAAGCGTTATAACTATCGCGCCAACCTCGACTTCAGCGCAACGCCCACCACTACCCTGAAGATTGGCATCGGAGGGCAGATAGGCAATCGCAACGAACCGATCATCAACGACAACGTAAACTCTTTCTGGATGTTGATCAACCAGACCGCGCCTTTCAGCAGTCCGGGCGTCATAGACGGACAACTGATCGTAACTCCCGGAGAACGTTTCAATAACAAAATCAACATGGGAAACAGCGCGCTTCCCAAGGTGTACGGAACCGGTTATTTCACGGCCATTCTGAATACGATGAACCTCGATTTTGTGCTCAATCAGAAGCTCGACCGGATAACCAAGGGACTGTCCGTGGAAGTGAAAGGAGCCTACAACACAAGCTACGGTTTCACCAAAGAACGCCACGGAGAAGTGGAACAACACCTCCCTTTCTATCGTTCCACGCTGGAAACCCCGACTCTTCCCGTCAATGACCCCACCTTCAGCAAAGAGCCCGTTTACAGAATAATAGGCGAGTACAGAAGCCTGAAATACAACGAAAGAACATCTCGGCAGAGAGATTGGTATCTGGAAGCCGGCTTGCGCTATGCCCGGAAACTGGGAGTACACAACGTCAGCGGTTTGCTCCTCTACAACCAAAGCAAGAAATACTATCCCAGACAATGGGTGGAAGTGCCTTCAGCCTATATCGGGTTCGTCGGTCGCCTGACTTACGATTACAAATCGCGCTATATGGCCGAATTCAACTTCGGTTACAACGGCTCGGAAAACTTCGCTCCGGGCAAACGCTTCGGTGCTTTCCCCGCAGGCTCTGTGGGCTATATTCTCTCGGAAGAAGCCTTCATGAAAAAGCAGAAAGTCGTGGACTATCTGAAGTTTCGCGCCTCGGTGGGTTTGGTGGGGAACGACAACTTGGGCGATAACCGCTTCCTGTTTCTGCCCGACTCGTACAACGTCAACCTGCAAGGTGTCGACGGGTGGAACAACAACAAGTATGGTTTCAACTTCGGATACAACAGTAAAACACTGATTCCGGGAGCATTGGAAAAACGTTTGGGCAATCCCGGCGTCACTTGGGAAACGGCACTCAAGCAAAACTACGGTGTGGATGTTCACTTCCTCAAGAGCCGCCTGAAACTTTCTTTGGACTACTTCCTCGAAGAACGCAAAGACATTCTTATCAACCGCACAACCATTCCTGCACTGACGGGGTTGACCTCAAGCGTATTGCCTGCCGTCAACATGGGCAAGGTAAGGAATCGTGGATACGAAATCGAAATGAAGTGGAACGACAAGGTAAAAGACCTGCGCTATCATCTCCACGCCAATGTTTCTTATTCCAAGAACAAAATCATCTTTCAGGACGAAGTCGAACCGAACGAACCCTATATGTGGCGTACGGGGCAACAAGTAGGCACGCTTTTCGGATATGTGGCCGACGGATTCTACACTTCGCAAGACTTCAAGCCGGACGGAAGCCTCGCAGACGGTCTGCCCGATCCCGGAATAACCATGAAACCCGGCGACATTAAATACCTCGACCTGAACGGCGACCTGAAAATAAATTCGGACGACCAAACCGTGATCGGGTATCCCTCTCGTCCGGCCTACACTTTCGGATTGAACTGCGGCATTGATTACAAGGGATTCTTCTTCACCATGAACTGGGCAGCCGCGGCCGAACGCTCACTGATGCTGAACGGGGCCTTCAGAGAACCCTTCGGAGCGGGCAAGATTCGTGCCCTGATGCAGTTCCATGCCGATACCCGCTGGACGCCCGAGACCGCGGCAACGGCCACAACGCCCCGCTTTACGGAAACGAACTCGGTGCACAACATGCGCAACTCTTCCCTGTGGGTACGCGACGCCTCTTATCTGAAATTGAAAAACATGACCTTAGGATACAACTTCACCGATAAGAAGCTGCTGAAGAAGCTGGGCATCAGGCAGTTAGGCGTTCAGCTGAGCGGGTATAATCTACTGACATTCGACAAGTTCGATATCATGGATCCGGAAGCCCGCCCCGACAATGCCGACTCCTATCCGATTATCAAAATATATAATGTGGGAATAAACTTAACTTTCTAAGATGATGAACAACTGTCATAAATACATCGGTCTTCTGCTGTTGTCGATAGGGTGTGCTTTCTCCGCCTGCGAAGACCTCAAGTTCGGAGAAGCCTTTCTGGAAAAACCGTTGAGCAACGAACTGAACATCGACTCGGTATTCCATAAGAAAATCTATGCCGAACAGGCTTTAGCCGAAGTCTATCACTCGTTGCCCGATTTCTTGCCCATGCAGGGACGATTGGGATACGGCGTATTGGAGATGTTGACCGACCTCGGAGACTGGAACAAAAAAGGCGCGCCGAAGTTCTACTCCGGAACAGTGGACGGAACCAATGCCTTTCTCGAACACCTTCCCTACCGTTTGGATACCGACCGCAACACGATTGGCGTAGGACCGATTTACGGAATCCGCCGAGCCTATATTTACATCGAAAATGTAGATAGGGTAACGGACATGACTCCCGAAGAAAAAGCCATCGGGAAAGCGGAAGCACAAATGATCATTGCCTTTCACTACACGCAAATGTTACGTTACTATGGCGGCATGCCTTGGATAGACCATGCCTATAAAGCGCAGGACGATATGAATCTGCCGCGCATGACCGTGAAAGAAACCGTAGATAAAATAGTCGGACTGCTGGACGCCGCAGCAGCGGTCTTACCGTGGACAGTAGATGCCGATGAAGACGGACGAATGACAGCCGCGGCGGCCTTGGCTCTGAAGACCAGAGTATTGTTGTTTGCCGCCAGCCCGTTATTCAACGCCGACGAGGCTTATAAAGAAGGAGAAGCCGCTTCCCAACACCTCACTTGGTATGGCAACTACGATGTTCAAAGATGGAAACGGGCATTGGAAGCCGGACAAGAGTTTTTGAGAAGAAACAAGGATCAGTCCGATGCCTATCGATTGGTGAATACCGGCAATCCGCGAGAAGATTTCGTAGCCGGATATTTTGAACGTAACAACAAAGAAACACTCATCTCTTCCCGCCGCTTTACAACCTATATGACGGGTAAAACGCCCTTCGCCCAGATACGTTATGGAGTTGCCTCTCCCACACTGACCTATGTGGATATGTTTCAACTGAACGACGGAACAGAATTCGACTGGACGAACCAAGACCACAAAAATTTCCCCTTTTTCGATAAAGACGGCAAGCCTCGCCGAGATATCCGGCTATACGAAACCGTTGCCGTAAACCAAGATAAATTCAGGGGAAATCAGAAGGTGGAAATCTATGAAGGAACCAAACAAGCTCCCTACAACAGCGGACAGATGAGCAAAAACGGGTTTGCCATGAGAAAGTTCATCCGCAATTTCAACGATGAAGTCAACGGCAAGTTTTACACATGTCCGCTGCTCAGACTGCCCGAAGTATATCTGAGCATAGCCGAAGCCATGAATGAGTTGAATCAGGCCACCACCGCCGATGCCTTCGGAAGAACAGCCTACGATTACGTTAACCTCATCAGAGAGCGCGCAGGCATGCCGAAGATAACTCCGGCACTGATTCCCGCCGGCGAGAAACTTCGCGAAGCAATTTTACGTGAGCGCGCACTCGAATTCGGATATGAAGAAGTACGCTACTTCGACCTGATACGCCGGAAACGTTCCGATCTCTTCACCGGACAGCTCTCCCGGCTGATCATCAAGAAAGCGCCGAAGAATCCGGACAAGTTTTCTTATACCGTATCTACGCAAATGTTTGAAGAGCGACAATACGCCAAACCCGGTAAATGGGATAACAAATACTTCCTCTTGCCGTTGCCGGTCAATGAAATCAATAAGAAGTACGGTTTGATACAGAATCCCGGATGGTAACCGTTCAATACTAAATTAGAAAGCATTATGAAGAAATCAATTTATACGATTATCCTTTCGTTGGCGGCATTCGCCTCAGGAACAGCGCAGACGGCAAAGGAGAAAGATAAGCAGGTCGATATGGGAACCCATGCGACTACGGAATGGAGAAGAACGCAAGCAATCTCCACGGTTTATGCTGATGAATTTGACAAAAACGCCACAGTAAGCCCTTACGATGCTCTTTACGGATTGCTTCCCGGGCTGAGCGTAATGCAAAACACGGAATGGAATACTGATAAGTCCCGCCTTAATGTACGAGGCCGCGGCTCACTGAACGGTGCCACTCCCTTATTCGTCGTCGATGGATTTGCAAGACCGCTGGAATACATCAATCTTTCGGAAATCGAATCCGTATCGGTATTAAAAGACGGTGCCGCCACCGCCTTGTGGGGAGGACGCGGCGCGAACGGTGTGGTCTTGATAACGACCAAACGGGGAAAATACAATCAAAAAGACATAAAGGTGGATTACAAAATGGGATGGGGATTGCCTGTCAACAAGCCCGAATTTGCCGATGCTTACACTTACGCAAAAGCACGCAACGAAGCCTTGAGAAACGATGGTCTTCTTCCCGATATGGACGAGGACGCATTCCGCAATGCAGGGCAGAGCGACTTGTATCCTGACGTTAATTGGCAGAAAGAAGCCTTACGCAATCATACGACCAATCACCAACTGGACATTCTATTCAGAGGCGGCGGAAAAAATTTGCGTTACTTCACGGCTTTGAACTATAAGAATGACATGGGACTTCTGAATCCGAAATATACCCGATACACCGAACGGTATGATTCACAGATGAAGAAGTATTTTCTCAATCTTCGCATGAACTTGGATGTGGACATTTCCGATGTTACGAAATTAAAGCTGAGCATGCTCGGCATGTTGCGCGAGAGGAAACGTCCGGCCACATCCGAATCTGCCCTTTTCGACCTTCTGTACGGCACGCCGTCGGCCGCCTTTCCCGTGCGTACGCAACAAAGCGAATGGGGAGGAAATCATATTCTGAAGACCAATCCGATAGCTGCCATGGCCGATGCCGGATACTATAAACTCAATCAGCGGATGTTGCAAGCCGACCTGCGCCTGATGCAGGATCTCTCGACGATAATGCCCGGACTGAGCGCAGAATTGGCCGTGGCCTACGACAACAACGCAACCTATCGCGAAACCGCCAAAAAAGGGTTCCGATACCAAACGGTGGATAAAGGTTCAGACGGTATGCCGGTTTATACCTATTACGGAGATGCCAACAACGAACTGAAAATCGACAACAATGGTTTGGCCAACCAGTACATACATGCGAACTTCGAGGCCAAAGTCAATTACCTGCGCCATTGGAATGAGCATCAATTCGCAGCCGGAGCCATGTTCCGCCATGAGGCCATGACGCTGAGCGGGGCAAACAACAGCCGTTACCGTCAATACATCACGGCGACATTGGGCTACAACTATGCCGACCGCTACCTGCTGGACATCGTGGCCAATACATTCGGGACCAGCATACTGGCTCGCAACGACAAATACCGGTTCTACCCGGCCGTATCGGCTGCCTGGCTGCTGTCCAATGAGAAATTTCTGCAAAGGCTCGCCTCTTCAATCGATTACCTGAAACTCAGAGTCTCTTACGGACGTTCCGGTTATGACTTGTACGATTATGCGCAGGACAAACAATTCTGGACCGGCAAGGGATCGTACCATTTTCAAGACGGCAACGTATCGGCCGGAAGCAGTCTCACCGAAGGCGTACTGGCCATGAAGGAACTCGATCTCGAAGTGTCCGACAAATACAATATGGGAATAGACCTTTCGTTGTTCAAAGGTTTGTCACTGTCGATCGACGGATTCTACGACCGCCGTTCCAAAATATTGATTGACGGCAGCGGATTCATTTCAGGAGCGATAGGAGTGCAAGTTCCCAACATGAATGCCGGGCGGGTGAACACGAAAGGGGCAGAACTGGCCATGATGTGGAAGAAACAGCACAAAGACTTCAGCTATTATGCCGGAGCCAACTTCACGTATGTCCGCAGCAAAGTCATCGAAAACGGTGAAGGGCTCCGACCTTATCCTCATCTGTCCGCCAAAGGGCATCCACTGGGACAAGTGTTCGGGTGGGAAGCCATAGGCTACTTCCGCGACCAGGCGGACATCGACAGCAGTCCTTCCCAGAAATTCTCGGATGTTCGTCCCGGCGATGTGAAATACAAAGACCTCAACGGAGATAACATCATCGACAAGAACGACATGAAAGCCATCGGCCATTCTTCCATGATGCCCGAAATATACTATGGCATCAATCTGGGATTCGAATACAAAGGTTTCGGCATCGACGCACTGTTCCAAGGCATCGGCCGATATAGCGTGATGCTCAACACACCGAACGTTTACTGGCCACTGCGTAACAACACCAATATCTCCAACTGGTATCTGAACGATAAAATCCGCTGGACGGAAGAAACGAAAGATTATGCCAATGTGCCCCGACTGACCACAGAAGACAATGCGAACAATTTCCGCAACAGCACTCAATGGCTCGAAAACGGGAGTTACCTTAAGCTCCGTAACCTCAACATCTACTACACTCTCCCTTCCGAATGGACGCGGAAAGTGAAGATGGAAAAGGTGCGGATCTATGCCCGTGCCAACAACCTCTTCTCGCTCGACAAGGTAAAATACCTGAACGGCGAAGACCTGAGAGCACACTATCCGGACATGCTGACCATATATGCCGGTTTGAATATTAACTTCTAAAGGAAAGAATAATGAAAAAATACATTCTACTTGCCTCACTGTTATACGCCGTTTCCGGTTGCGGGTGGCTCGAACTCGACGAATCGACCGGACTGACGCGGGAAGAAGCATACGCTTATTTCGATAACGTCAGGGGGTTGACCACCTATATCTACAGCCAACTCCCCGACGAATTGGGAGGCCTTGACGGCGCATTGCGCGAATCTGCCACCGACAATTCCGTCTATGTATGGAGCAATAACAACATCCACACTTTCTACAACAACGCGTGGAATCCGAACAATGCCATAGACAACGCATGGGAGAAGAACTACGGAGCCATACGGGCCTGCAATTCTTTCCTCGAAAATTACTCGGCAGAGCGTCTGGAACGCTTCCGCTGGAACGAAACTTACGAAGAAAGCATCGCGAAAGCCAATATGTATGGTGAAGAAATTCGTGTGTTGAGAGCCTTCTTTTTATTCGAACTGGCCAAACGCTACGGCGACATTCCGTTACTGACGCGCACCTACACCGCCGAAGAAATCAACAGCGTAAAGAAGACTCCCTTTATCGAGGTAATCCGTTTCATTTGCAACGAGTGTGACGCGGCGGGAGCAAAGCTCCCCATCGACCAGAAAAAATTCTGGGGCGAAACCGGACGTGTCACTCAAGGCACGGCCCGGGCACTCAAATCTCGGGCATTACTCTATGCGGCAAGTCCTTTGCATAACCCTTCGACAAACACCGCTCGTTGGCAAGAAGCTGCCGATGCAGCCTACGCGCTCATCAAAACCGGACGCTACAACCTGCCTCCCATCGGGCAAGACCCTCTGTATAACCCCAACGGAGGCAATGAAATACTGAAATCCTCGCAACTCATCTTCGAGCGTCGAAACGGAGACAGTTTTCAATTTGAAGCCACCAACCTGCCCATCAGCTACGAAAAGGGGAATACGGGTAACGTTCCGACACAAAATCTGGTCGACGCCTTCCAGCTGGCCGACGGCACGGATTTAGACTGGAACACGCTCACGCCCGGACAGAATCCTTATGCCAACCGCGACCCGCGTTTTTACAAAACCATACTCTGCAACGGCGACCAATGGATGAAAGCCACCATCGAAGCCCACGAAGGCGGAAAAGACGGCGCAGGAGTCGCGGGAGCCACCAAAACGGGTTATTATCTACGCAAGTACATGAACGAAACCGTTTCGCTCACCCCCTCCAAAGAACAGAAAAAGCCGCATCATTTCGTCATCTTCCGTTATGCCGAAATCTTGCTCAACTACGCCGAAGCCATGAATGCCTGGCAAGGGGCCGACTACACCGATGCCGACCATCCATTGTCCGCACGCGAAGCCCTCAACCAAGTGCGCACGGCAGCCGGCATGCCGGCCGTCACGGTCGGCGGCGAAGCATTCACTGAGGCAATCCGAAGGGAGCGTCGCGTAGAATTGGCTTTTGAGGATCACCGCTTCTGGGATATTCGACGCTGGAAAATAGGCCGTCAAACCACAGCCATCTATGGCGTGAAAATCAAACTCGAAAACGGCACGCCCGTCTATCGGCGTGAACTGCTCGAAACCCGTCAGTGGGACGAGAAAATGAATCTCTACCCCATTCCGCAGACCGAATACTACAAAAACCCGAACCTTGCGCAAAACAACGGATGGTGATTGCAAAGACACCGTAATCACATCTATCTGTCAATCAACGTTTTTTTTCGACAGATTCCTGACCTGAACGTGCCGGACATGAACATCCGGCACGTTCAGCATTTAATACCCTCAAGCTGAACTTCCGATGCAGGGAGAAGTGTTGAAAAAACAAGCCCGGAACGAAGATGCGGACAGCGCGCATCCGTTATCTTCCGCCCGTTCGCTCTTGACTTCCTTTCGCTGCATAAAATCGATTGTCGGCCTGCACCTTCCTTTTCGTTTGCCTGCACCCAAATGAAAAAGCGGGTGCAGTGAAACTTTCGTTCGGGTGCAGACCAACGAATAATTTCATGCAAACAAAGACCTTCGCCGCTTCGACGGAAAAAGGAGATTGATGCGAGGAAAGTGTGTTTACTTAGTACGATAAAACTTCTGCAAGAAAAAACACTCAAACGCAAAGTGCCAAAAGCCAACGAATCAACACGAAAGAATGCGACGGATAAAAAAAAGGAAGCTCTCCGCCTTGAATTATCCGGAAAAACACATTACTTTTGTCGACATAAACAGATAAACTTCGGACATAAAGCCGAAAAGAGGGGTGCTGCTCTACGTGTAAAAAGAGTGTGCTGAGATGATACCCGTATAACCTGATGCAGGTAATGCTGCCGTAGGGAATTGCGAATCCATATCGCGTTTATCGGAATGTACAAACGTGTCCCTCTTTATTTTACCTAAAAATGAAGCGGGACATGTTTTATATTACCACCCTAACCATCGCAGGCTCCGATTGCAGCGGAGGAGCCGGATTGCAGGCCGACCTCAAAACCATGTCGGCATTGGGATGTTACGCCGCCTCTGCGGTCACTGCCGTGACGGTACAGAACACTTGCGGCGTAAAGGCCATACAGGCCGTTGCACCCGAGATTGTTGCCGGACAGATACGTGCCGTCATGGACGACATTCGCCCGAAAGCTGTTAAAATCGGGATGGTGAACGACCGTGCCACCATTCAAGCCATTGCCGATGCATTATCGGAATACTCGCTGACTCACCTCATCGTCGACCCCGTGATGGTTTCCACCAGCGGACATTCGCTGATGCAGCCCGACGCTCTCGAAGTCTTCGTCCGCCGGCTGCTTCCGATGAGCACACTCCTCACCCCCAACATTCCCGAAGCCGAAATCCTCGCCGGTCTCCGAATCGCGACAGCCAACGATGCCGATCGGGCTGCCGGAGCCATCATGCTCCAAGGTTGTCCGGCCGTACTCATCAAAGGAGGACATTGGGAGGGAAACGAAAAGAACGACCGACTCTACACCGACGGCGAAAGCCTCTCTTTCACAGGAAACGCAATACAGACGAACAACACCCACGGTACGGGCTGCACGCTCTCGGCCGCCATCACCGCTTATCTGGCACGAGGGGAAAAACTCGTCGAAGCCGTGGCCTCGGCCAAAAACTACGTCAGCCGGGCTTTGCAAGCGGGAAGCGACGTGCGCATAGGCAACGGGAAAGGCCCTGTCAACCATTTTTTCAATCCCGAAAAACTCATCAAACGATGAAACCGATACAATTCATCACACACTGCAACGGACGAATCGGATACGTCGAAGGCGCACGGCTGGCACTCGAAGGCGGATGCCGATGGGTGCAATTACGCATGAAAGAAGCCGACGACGAACTATTCCTCCACACGGCAAACATCATCAGAGACTTGTGTCGCGAACGTGGGGCCACCTTCATTCTGGACGACCGCGTACATTTGGTCGAAGCCGTTCAGGCCGATGGAGTCCACCTCGGAAAACAGGATATGCCGGTAGACCAAGCGCGACATCTGTTGGGAAAAACTTACCTCATCGGCGGAACGGCGAATACCGTCGAGGACATCGAGCGTCTGTACAGGCAAGGAGCAGACTACGTCGGTTGCGGTCCCTTCCGTTTCACCACAACGAAACAAAAACTATCGCCCGTGTTAGGTCTCGAAGGATATCGGCACATCATCGCCGAAATGAAGCGGAGGGGCATCGCCGGCCTGCCCGTTATCGCCATCGGCGGCATCCTGTGCGAAGACATCCCCGACCTCGTGCGCACAGGTGTGAACGGCATTGCCGTGAGCGGAGCCTTGCTGAACGCCGACAAGCCCGCCGAAGTCATGAAAGCGATGAACAAACAAATGATAAACCCATGAACAACAACATCAAAATCACTTACCCCGGCTCCGAGAAGGTATATCTGAACGGCATTTTGTTCCCGGAGCTGCGCGTAGGCATGAGAAAAATCAACCTCACGCCCACCGTACACATGGAAAACGGGAAGGAAACAATCTGCGAAAACCCTTCGGTCATCGTCTACGACACAAGCGGGCCATACAGCGACCCGGAAGCGGACATCGACCTGCGGAAAGGATTACCCAAGTTGCGCGCGGCGTGGATTGCCCGACGAGACCAACCGCAAATGTACTATGCCAAACGGGGCATCATCACCGAAGAAATGGAATACGTGGCCATCCGCGAAAACATGAACTGCCGGGAATTGGGCATCGACACGCACATCACCCCGGAGTTTGTATGCAAGGAAGTGGCCGCCGGCCGTGCCGTCATTCCGTCGAACATTCGTCACCCCGAATCGGAGCCGATGATTATCGGTACGAACTTTCTGGTGAAAATCAACACGAACATCGGCAATTCGGCCACCGCATCGAGCATTGACGAGGAAGTGGAGAAGGCGATATGGAGCTGTCGATGGGGAGGCGACACGCTGATGGACCTGTCGACCGGCAACAACATCCACGAAACCCGCGAATGGATACTGCGGAACTGTCCCGTACCGGTGGGCACAGTCCCCATGTATCAGGCTTTCGAGAAGGTGAACGGAGATATAAACGCGCTGACTTGGGAGGTATTCCGCGACACACTTATCGAACAATGCGAACAGGGAGTCGACTATTTCACCATCCACTGCGGCATCCGGCTCAAAAACATTCATCTGGCACATGACCGATTGACGGGTATCGTGAGCCGGGGTGGAAGCATCATTTCCAAATGGTGCAAGTTGCACAACGAGGAAAGTTTCCTTTACAGCCGTTTCGACGAGATCTGCGACATCTGCCGGAAATACGACGCGGCCATCTCGCTCGGCGACGGTCTGCGTCCCGGCTCAATCCACGATGCCAACGACGAAGCACAGTTTGCCGAACTCGACACGATGGGCGAACTGGTGGAACGCGCATGGAAGAAAGACGTGCAAGTCTTCATCGAAGGCCCCGGGCATGTGCCGATGCACAAGATAAAAGCCAACATGGAACGACAGATCGAAAAGTGTCATGGTGCTCCGTTCTATACTTTGGGGCCTTTGGTGACCGACATTGCGCCGGGTTACGACCACATCACCGGAGCCATCGGAGCGGCCCTGATCGGCGCGTACGGAACGTCTATGCTCTGCTACGTCACTCCGAAAGAGCATCTCGCCCTGCCCGACAAGGAGGATGTACGCGCCGGAGTAATGGCTTTCAAAATAGCCGCCCATGCCGCCGATTTGGCCAAAGGACATCCCGGAGCCATCGTTCGCGACCATGCCTTGAGTAAAGCCCGTTACGACTTCCGCTGGAAAGATCAATTCAATCTGGCTCTGGACCCCGACCGGGCACTGGAATACTACAAGGCTTCAAACCCCACGGGTGGGAAATATTGCACGATGTGCGGCCCCAATTTCTGTGCCATGCGCATCAGCCACTCTTTAGCGACTTGTGAAGAGAACTCATAAACCAATATCCTAAAAAAAAGAAACGAATATGATTGAAAAACAAGTATCCAAAGGCATCATCAAAACCTATTTCGACAAGTTAGAGAAAAATCTGGAACTGGACGTAGCCATCGTCGGGGGCGGACCCTCGGGCATCGTGGCCGCCTATTACATGGCCAAAGCCGGACTTCGCGTGGCCTTGTTCGACCGCAAGCTGGCTCCCGGAGGAGGTATGTGGGGCGGAGCCATGATGTTCAACCAGATTGTGATTCAGAAAGAAGCCATCGACATCGTTCGGGAGTTCAACATCAATTACGAATCGTTTGAAGACGGATTGTTTACGGTCGACTCCGTGGAAAGCACCTCTTCGCTGCTCTATCACGCCGTACATGCCGGAGCCACGGTGTTCAACTGTTACTCGGTAGAAGACGTCGTCTTCAAGAACAATGCGGTGAGCGGCATCGTTGTCAATTGGACTCCCGTATTGCGGCAAGGAATGCACGTCGATCCGCTCAACATCATGGCCCGATGCGTCATCGACGGCACGGGACACGACAGCGAAATGTGCAAAGTCGTGGCTCGAAAGAACGGCATCAGCCTGAACACCGCCACGGGCAACGTCATCGGAGAACGTTCTCTCGACGTCGTCGAAGGCGAACGTCAGGCAGTGGAAGGCACAAAAGAAATCTATCCGGGTCTGTACGTTTGCGGCATGGCTTCATCGGCAGTTTCGGGTACTCCCCGCATGGGCCCCATCTTCGGCGGCATGCTGCTTTCGGGGAAGAAGGTGGCCGACATGATCATCGAACGTCTGAAAAAATAGGACAAACCCTCACGACAGCGGCACTAAAAACGAGCGGGGTGCGGACCAACGACAAGGAGGTTCGCACCCCGGTGTTTTTATCCGGAAGAACGGCGGCAAAGAATGGTCAGGCGAGGTTTCCTCCTCCCATGCAGCGGGCATTTCCTTCGTCCGAAACATTTATCTTCTTCCGCCACACCATTTCAATCGTCGGCCCGCACCTTCCTTTTCGTTTGGCTGCACCCAAACGAAAAAGCGGGTGCAGTAAAACTTTCGTTCGGGTGCAGACCAACGAATAAATTTATTCATACACAGAGCTTGTCCGATTCGGCAGAAACGGATAAAAACGGCCTTTCCGCGCCTTGCCGTTCCGCACCCGGAGGAGGCTATAATGTTTTTTTTATAAGAATCCCATCCATGAATCTTACTTTTTGCGTATTTTTGTAGCAATATGTGCATATTGCGCAATCTTTTCATCATAAAAACGAGAAATGAGAGTTATTGACCTGATATACAAAAACGAGAAAACCGCCTTTTCTTTCGAAATTTTGCCGCCGCTCAAAGGCACAGGAATCGAAAAACTGTTTCAAACGGTCGACACCTTACGCGAGTTCGATCCGCAGTACATCAACATCACCACCCATCGCAGCGAGTATGTTTACAAAGACTTGGGCAACGGGCTTTTCCAGCGCAACCGCCTCAGACGGCGACCGGGTACGGTGGCGGTGGCCGCCGCCATTCAGAACAAGTACAACATCACGGTGGTGCCTCACATCTTATGCAGCGGATTCACCCGGGAGGAAACGGAGTATGTGCTGCTCGACCTGCAATTTCTCAACATCACCGACCTGCTGGTGTTGCGCGGCGATAAAGCCAAACACGAATCGGCCTTCACGCCCGAAGCCGACGGCTACCATCACGCCGTCGAGCTGCAGGAACAGATCAACCGGTTCAATCAGGGTATCTTCGTAGACGGGTCGGAGATGAAAGTGACCAACACTCCCTTCTCCTACGGCGTGGCCTGCTACCCGGAGAAGCACGAGGAGGCTCCCAACATGGAAACCGACCTCTACTGGCTGAAGAAAAAAATGGAAGCGGGAGCCGAATATGCCGTGACCCAACTGTTCTACGACAACCGGAAATACTTCACTTTTCTGGAACAGGCCAAGGCCGCCGGCATCGACTTCCCCATCATTCCGGGAATCAAGCCGTTCCGGAAAATGTCGCAACTGAACATCATTCCAAAGACGTTCAACGTGGACTTGCCCGAAGAACTGGTACGGGAAATCCGGAAATGCAAGACCGATGCTGAAGTAGAGCGCGTAGGCATCGAATGGTGCGTGGAGCAGTGTCGCGAACTCATGGCCTACGGCGTACCGAGCATCCACTTCTACTCCATCGGAGCCGAACAAAGCATTCGGGAAGTGGCCAAAATCATTTATTAAATCATCAAAAAACAAAAAGCGTGCTTTTCAAAGACGTCATCGGACAAGAGGAAGTGAAGCGACGCCTCATTCAGGAGGTGAAAGAGGGGCGTGTTCCTCACGCCCGCCTCATCTGCGGCCCCGAAGGCGTGGGCAAAATGCCGTTGGCCATTGCCTATGCACGCTACCTGTGCTGTACCGACCGCGACGAAACGGACGCCTGCGGCCGGTGTCCCTCTTGCGTGAAATTCAACAAACTGGCTCACCCCGACCTGCATTTCATCTTCCCCATTGTGAAAAGCTCCAAAGGGAAGCGGGAATTGTGCGACGACTATCTGGCCGATTGGCGCGCTTTCGTGCTTGCCCAACCCTACTTCAATCTCAACCATTGGCTCAGTGCCATGGAGGCCGAAAACTCGCAAGCATTGATTTATGCCAGAGAGAGCGACGAGATTATGAAGAAACTCAGCTTCCGCTCCAGCGAGGGCAGTTTCAAAATCACCGTCATCTGGCTACCCGAAAAAATGCACCCGGTCTGCGCCAACAAACTTCTAAAACTGCTGGAAGAGCCTCCCGAAAGTACCGTCTTCCTGTTGGTGTCCGAACTGCCCGACCGGATTCTGTCGACCATTCTGAGCCGCACGCAACGCCTCAACGTAAAGAAGATAGAGGAAGAAGCCATCGACCGCGAGTTGCAAATCCGTTATCACGTGCAACCGGCAAACAGTGCGGCCATCGCCCATCTGGCCAACGGCAATTTCATCCATGCGCTCGAAGCCATCCATCTGAACGAAGAGAACGAGTTGTTTTTTGAATCGTTCGTCAGCCTGATGCGCCTGTCCTATCAACGCAAGATACGCGAGATGAAGCAATGGAGCGAGCAGATGGCCGCCATGGGACGGGAAAGGCAAAAACATTTTCTGGAATATTGCCAGCGTATGATCAGGGAAAACTTCATCTACAACCTGCATCGCCGCGAACTGACGTACATGACGGTCAACGAACAAAACTTCGCACAGCGTTTCGCACCTTTCGTCAACGAAAGAAACGTGATGGGCATTACCCACGAACTGAGCGAGGCGCAGATGCACATTGAACAAAACGTAAACGCCAAAATGGTATTCTTCGACTTCGCACTGAAGATGATCGTACTGTTGAAGCCATAACCCATAAAAACAAACGGACAACAATGAAATACATACCGCATAGAAACGGTTGCGGATTGTGCTGCAAAGGCACATCGCGACAAGACAACAAACTGAACACCTACGATTGGCTGGCCGACATTCCCGGCAATGCCGAAGAAAGCGACATGGTTGAGGTGCAGTTCAAAAACACGCGCAAAGGATATTACCGCAACAGCAGCCAATTACCGCTGGAAAAAGGAGACATCGTTGCCGTGGAATCCACTCCGGGACACGATATCGGAACCGTAACGCTGACCGGACGGCTTGTGCCCCTGCAAATGCGCAAAGCCAACTTCAAGGCCGATGCCGACATCAAACGCATCTACCGCAAAGCCAAACCGGTGGACATGGAGAAGTATGAGGAAGCCAAAGCCAAAGAACACGACACCATGATCCGCGCACGCCAAATCGCCGCCAATCTTAACTTGAACATGAAGATAGGCGACGTGGAGTATCAGGGCGACGGTAACAAAGCCATTTTTTACTACATTGCCGATGAGCGCGTAGACTTCCGGCAGTTGATCAAAGTACTTGCCGAATCATTCCGGGTACGCATCGAAATGAAACAGATCGGAGCCCGTCAGGAAGCGGGACGCATCGGCGGAATCGGCCCTTGCGGACGCGAACTTTGTTGCGCCACGTGGATGACCAACTTCGTTTCCGTATCGACCAGTGCGGCACGCTATCAGGATATTTCACTCAATCCGCAAAAACTGGCCGGACAATGCGCCAAACTGAAATGTTGCCTCAACTACGAAGTGGATTGCTACGTGGAAGCACAAAAACGACTGCCTTCCAAAGAAATTGAGATCGAGACGAAAGACGGCACTTTCTATTTCTTCAAGGCAGACATCCTGAGCAATCAGGTTACCTATTCCACCGACAAGCATATCCCGGCCAATTTGGTGACCATCAGTGCCCGGCGTGCGTTCGAAATCATCGGCATGAACAAGAAAGGCATGAAGCCCGACACATTGTCCGAAACCGAACAAGGCAAGGAAACAAGGCAGCCTGTCGACCTGCTTGAGCAAGACAGTCTGACCCGGTTCGATCGCAATCGCGGAAACAACCGCAACAAAAAGAAAAAAAGAAACGGCGAGAACAATACCCATCCGAATCCGCAAGGACGAAACGGCGAAGAAAGAAATCGCCGTCAGCCGACTCACCCCTCCAAAGAAGCACAACAGGAACGCCAACCCCACAGAGAGCGCAGACCTCAGGAACATCAGCACCGTCAACCTCGCCGGGAAAACAACAATTCCCGCACGGAAAGGAATCCGACACAAGGAAGACCCCAACAGCAGCATGAGAAACCCACTCAGGAATAAATTCGTCGGTTGCTATGCGATGCTGCTTTGCATCGCAGCCGCTTGCATGAAACACACCGTGTATCATTCTTTTCATCACCTGTCCATAGCCGGGTGGAAAAAGAGTGATACACTCTCTTTTCACATTGCCGTAACCGATAGCAATCCGCCTGTGCTGCACCTGTTTACCGACATACGCTATCGCCAAGACTATCCATACAGCCGGCTTTACCTTTTTATCCGGCAAAATCTGCAAGATTCATCGACCTGGAAGACAGACACCATAAGCCTGCAACTGACCGACGACAAAGGGAAGAAGACAGGCAACGGGGGCAATGCCGTCCTTCAGCTATCGGCGTTCGTCGGTTCGGTTCGCCCGCAATCGAGCGGTAAGTACGTCATTCAGGTGGTCAGCGGAATGAAGGATGAATCGCTTACCGGAATAAACGACATCGGCATCCGCGTAGAGAAATAAGAGATTTGCTGGAATCAGAGCCCGCGGTCGCGCCCCATATCGATGCGCAAGAAAATGAACAGCAGAATGGTAAATCCCCATAATGAAGATCCTCCATAACTGAAAAACGGCAACGGAATGCCGATGACAGGCGTCAGTCCAAGCACCATTCCGATGTTGACAAACAAGTGAAACAAGAAGATGCTCACGACCGAATAACCATACACCCGCCCAAAAACGGAATACTGTCGTTCCGAAAGCATAATCAAACGAAGAATAAGCACCAAAAAGATGATCAGCACGGCCGAAGAGCCCACAAATCCCTGCTCTTCGCCCACGGTGCAGAAAATGAAATCCGTGTCTTGCTCGGGCACATACTTCAGTTTGGTCTGCGTGCCGTTCAGAAAGCCCTTTCCGGTAAGCCCGCCCGATCCGATGGCTATTTTCGATTGATTCACGTTGTAGCCCGCACCGGTCAAGTCTTCTTCCAGACCCAAAACCACCTTAATGCGCACCTGTTGGTGCGGCTTCAAGACACTGCCGAACACGTAATTTCCCGAATACAAAAAGCCCACGGAGGCCACGGTGAAGAGTGCAATCAGTGCATACGTGCGTTGCCGCTCCTGTAAAGCCAGCACACACAGGTAGACCACAACAACCGCGCAAAATCCCCCAAGCGCCCACACCCAGTTAAAACGGAAAACGTATTCCGAGAAGAGATAGGCCGACAGCGTTACGACAATACTTCCGCCGATGATGTTGCGCACCGGCCCCCATTTTTTCCGGTAAATCCATGCCATGCCGCCGGAAAAGATCAAGATAAGAAAAAGCACGAGAAATTGTCCCAACGGAGTAGGCGTATCGGCTATGTAGGTTTCACCAAAACGGATGCCCAAAACAAAATAAAGCACCATACAGACACCGACAAACAGAATCGCCCCCGACATTCCTTCCCGATAAAGCACAAAGGAGAAAGCCAGAAACACGAGGGCCGACCCCATTTCACGCTGCCCGATGATGAGCAGCATCGGAAGCAAAATAATGCCGGCCACAATCAAAGCGCACTTTCTGCGTTTAAGACTGAACGAATAAGAACTTGCGTATTTAGCCAAAGCCAAAGCCGTGGCGAACTTGGCAAACTCCGCCGGTTGCAGACTTACAGGCCCCATCACCAGCCAAGAGCGCGAGCCTTTGATATCCGGAGCGATGAAAATCGTGGCCACAAGCAGCAGAATTATCCCAAGGTAGATGAGGTAGGCGAATATGTCGTAAAGCCTGTCTTCCAGCATCAACAAGACAAAGCCCAAACCGAAAGAGCAAATGATCCAAACAAACTGTTTACCGGCGCGGGTCGAAAAATCGAGAAAATCACGATCGCCATAATCATAACTGGCTCCGCACACACTGAACCACCCCCCGATGATGAGCAACAGATACAGACAGATTGTTATCCAGTCAAGCCTCTTCCACCAATTATCTCTCCTCGTGACCATACATAATGACTTTGTTACTGAACTCTTCAGCCCTCAGTTCGCTGGCAGGCGACAGCGTACCGTTGAGGTACTTCTCCATGATCAGCGTACCGATCGGCACACCGTACACGGCACCGAAACCTCCGTTTTCCACATACACGGCCACGGCTATCCGAGGCTTATCCATCGGTGCAAAACCCATATAGACGGAATGGTCATGGCCTCGGTTCTGGGCCGTCCCTGTCTTTCCGCATATTTCCACACCCGGCAGAATGGCTCCCGCCACACGGCAAGTTCCTCCGGTCACCGCGGCACGCATCCCCTCCACAATGTCTTCGTAGTGGCGGCGTTCGATGGTGGTGTGACGCGGAAACCGGTAAATACTGTCCAACTGTTCGCCTTCTATGGCCTTCACGATGTGGGGCGTGATGAAATGCCCCCGATTGGCAATCGTCGCACACAGGTTGGCAATCTGAAGCGGGGTAGTCAGAATCTCTCCCTGACCAATGGATATGCTGATTACGGTCAGTCCGTTCCAATGTCCTTTGTAAGCCTTGTCATAGAATTGCGCATTCGGAATCAATCCGCGTTTTTCTCCCGGCAAATCAACTCCCAGTTTATAGCCGAAACCTTGTGACACCATATGGTCTTTCCACACCGTGATGGCATTTTGAGGCGAACCGTATTTCCGGTCGCCGAACATGCGGAACAATCCCCAGCAGAAATAAGAATTGCACGAAGTGGAAAGAGCAGGAACCAAAGGCAAGGGGGAGCCGTGAGGGTGACAGCCCACTTTCAGACGCCCGTAATGGAAACCGTGAGAACAAGGGAAAGCCGGACTTGCCGTGTGTATGACTCCCTCCTGAAGGAAAGTGAGTCCTTGTGCGGTCTTGAAGGTAGAACCGGGAGGATAAACTCCCATCAAAGCCCGGTTCAGCAGAGGCTTTCGTTTGTCGCGTTGCAGTTCGAGGTGATTCTTGCCGCGCTGCCTTCCAATCATCAGATGCGGATCATAATTGGGAGAAGACACCAGGCAGAGGATTTCGCCGGTTTCGGGTTCGATGGCCACGATGCTGCCGATTTTGTTGCGAAGCAGCCTTTCGCCCAACATTTGCAAATCGATGTCCAGACTCAGGGTCAGATTTTTTCCCGGTATGGCAGGCCGATCGTATTTACCGTCCATATAATGCCCCTGAATCCTACCGTGCGCATCACGCAACAGAATTTCCACACCCTTTTCACCACGCAGGTATTTTTCATAAGATCTTTCCACGCCCAACTTCCCGATGTAGTCGCCGCGAATGTAATATCCGTCTTCATCGGCCTCCATCTCTTTCACGGAAATTTCGCCGATATCGCCCAAGGCATGGGCTGCCGCATTGTACGTATATTGCCGGATGGTGCGTCGTTGCACGTAGAAGCCTCTGAATTTGAACAATTTTTCTTGAAAGACGCCGCATTCCTCGGCCGAAAGTTGCGACATGAAAGGCTGATTCGTGTATCTGGAATAACCGGGGTTGCGATAGCGGTTCTGCATATCGCTGATGATTCTCAAAAACTGTTCGCGGGTGATATTCAGCGAACGGCACAAGTCGAGCGTATCCAGATCTTCCACTTCTTTCGGAACCATCGTAATGTCGTAGGCCGGCTGATTGAACACCAACAGTTTACCGTTCCTGTCGTAGATCGCTCCGCGCGAGGGATACTGTATTTTGTTCAGAAAGGCATTGCTGTCGGCATTCCTCTTATAGTCTTCCGTCATGATCTGAAGCACGAACAGGCGCAAGATGAAAATCAAGACAATGGCCAATGCGATGCCCCCGATCACAAATTTCCTATTCTCAAAGGTATAATCTTTCGCCATCTGCTACTTCCTTATGCTTTCCACGACCATCGTACAAATCACCGTAAACAGCGTGCAGAGTAATGTCCGAAGCAACAACCAACCGATATCGGCAAAAGAGAAAAACTCAATCGAAAGCAAAACAAAGCTGTGGACAAACGCGCCTGCAATCCAATATTTCAGAAAAGAGGCCATGCCCATGACGGCCGGAGAGGGTTCAAAGCTCTCCAGCATGTCGCGCGGGGTAAACAGCCTCAGCAAAGAAGGACGAAGAAAGGCCAGCAACACGGAGGCCATCACGTTCATACCTGCCGTGTCGGAAAAAATGTCGATGGTCAACCCGAGAAAGAAAGCCCAAAGCAACTGTTCATTGCGTGAGGTATCGGAATTGAGCATCAGAATGAAGTAGATGTACAGAAAGGGCGTTGCATATCCGCCTATCTGCACATGATTGAGTATCAACACCTGCAAAAGTGTCAGCCCGACAAACCAGCCTACACGTTGTAGAAAAGTAATGATCATTCTCGCTCCACTCTTTTTTCAAGTTCTTTCCATTCCTGCTGTCCGCGCCGGGCCACCACTCTGACTTCATCGAGTTTGCCGAAATCGGTGGCCAATTTGATGCGCAGCAGGTAAGACAAGCCGTCGTTCGAATCGGCCATATTGTCCACCGTCCCCACCATGATGCCTTCGGGGAAGACGGTGGAATAACCGCTCGTCACCACCGTGTCGCCCAAACTGAATTCGGCATGTCGGGGCAGGTCTTTCAAATAAGCGTAACGGGAGTCTCTCCGCTCCCATTTCAAATAGCCGAAATAATCGCTGCCCACAATCTTGCAACTGATGTTCGACCGGCTGTTGAGCACCGAAAGCACAACCGAATAAGAGGGTGAGGTGTCGTAGACGATCCCCACCACGCCGTTGCCGTCGATCACGCCCATTTCCGGACGAATGCCGTGGGCAGAACCTTTGTCCAGTGTGATGTAGTTGTCTTTCTGATTCAGACTGTTTTTGATGACATGCGCACTGTAAAGCCGATAGTCGTCGCGCGGTATGCCTTTCAGGCTGTCGACACTCATCGAATCGACCTGATAACGACGAAGGGCCTGTTCGAGATTCTGCAACTGCTGTTCGAGCAGCATGTTTCGTTCCAGCAGGTCGCGGTTCACGGTCTTCAGGTGGAAATAGGCGTTCACTCCCCCCACCGCTTCGTACACCATGCCGGACAACGTATTGGCCGAAGAGAAGTAGACGCTCTGCTGGTAGCGATTGTGACGAAACAGCAATAACAACCCGATTGCCTCCAACAACAGGAAGAGGAACCAATAGTTGTATTTCAGAAGAAAGTTGAGCAGATTCCGCATGAGCAACGAGGAAAACAGCCAATGTGCCGGTTTTTTCCGCAGCCTGCGCGGACCGACACATTCACTCCGATTAGCTATGTTGTCTCATCAGGAACGAGAAACGGTCGACGTTTTTCAGCGCAATGCCCGTGCCTTTCGCCACCGCATGCAGGGGATCTTCGGCGATGTGGAAAGGAATGTTGATTTTGTCGGTCAAACGTTTTTCCAGCCCGCGCAGCAAGGCTCCGCCGCCGGCCAGATAGATTCCGTTGTGCACGATATCGGCATAAAGTTCGGGGGGAGTATTTTCCAGCGCGCTCAAAATGGCGGTTTCGATTTTCGATACGGTTTTTTCCAGACAGTGGGCTATCTCCTGATAACAAACCGGCACTTCCATCGGCAAAGCCGTGATGCGGTTCGGGCCATGCACGATATAATCTTCGGGAGCGTTTTCACCCAAATCGGGCAAGGCCGCGCCCACGGATATCTTGATGCGCTCGGCCATACGCTCACTGACTTTCACGTTATGCTGACGGCTCATGTACTC